>JAQZBM010000055.1 GCA_029238945.1 Clostridia bacterium | reverse complement strand
CACAGCCTCCGGTAATTCCTCAGCTGAATAAACATAATTTATTGTCAGTTCCTTAATGGATGGAGGCTTCAAAGTAGATGCCGTATAGGACGTTCCATCCCATGCTGCTTCCTCACCATAGCTTCCGCCGATAATGCGTGCACGGATCCAACGGTCCTCGATGCCATTCACTCTGCAAGTCTTAACCTCCGGGCATCTGAATTTTATAATTCCGCAGGAAGTAAGTCCTTTGGTAGTTTCCTCTATGATATTTCCTGAAGCGCCTGCTTTGGCAGTTTCAAAAATCATCCTCCATTGGCTTCCGTCCCAGTATTCCCAGCTTAGTCTTATGTCTTGTGTGTCAGGATATGGGCAAGCTTGTTCGTTGGAAAGCACCACATTCATTGTGATGATGGCATTCCCTTTAGAAAAGGCTTCCCTTGAAGCAATATAGAAAGTATCGTTAAATGTCGGTCTCACACCGAAAGGATAGAAATCTTTAGTAGAATCCAGCACAAAACCATTGAAAATCAGCATGTCGGCTCTAATAGGTGAAACAAGAGAAATACTCAGCTTGATTTTAATGTCTTCAATATCCGGCATAATATCTTGCTCTGTAAGCTGAGATTTCAACTCTGCAAAAATCCAGTTATTGCTCCAGCTTTTGAAAGAACGAGTATTGTCGTAGCCCGAAATGGCATAAGGCGAAATCCCTGCCACATTGGAAATTGAAATGTCCCCGCTTTTTGAGAAACAAGCCTCATCAAAGCCGCCGGCTATTTGCAAAGGTACTGCCTTGCCGTCCTGGTCAAAATAATACCAAGCAACCTCCCTGCCGCTTGAGCCCGGCTGTTTAATGTTAACGCTCAGATTTATGCCTGAGGGTTCTTTGAAGTTAAACAGCTTGGAATGTCCCAGATATAACCTGTGCAGTATGGGTTGGTCTCCTCGGAATAATTCTGCTTCTTGACCTGTAGGCTCTGAAGAAAACAGAAAATCCTGATTGCTCCAACGGTCTTCATCCGGTTCAATGCTTGCTGCCTTTACCATTCTAGACTGTATTACTGTCAAATCCTTCTCTGTTTCGAAGACTACTTCTTCCTGATTTTCAGGCTGGGCCGATACCTTTACGCCTGCCGGTACAAAACCATTTCTGCCTAAGTCCTTTTTCAGCTTAAATACTAATGGTGCTTTTGCCACCCTCGGAGGTGTAAGGCTTATTCCTATTAAGTTCAGAAAAGCAATAAAGTTTTTCTCCGGTGCCTTATTCAGATTTTCAATGACATGTCCGGCCATATTTGAAAAAATATGAATAAGCGCATCTATCTGTTTGTCTGACTCAAGCTCGTCCACACTTTTCCACTCAGGACAATACTTCAATATGCGATTCCTGAGCTCACTTACCAAATCTTGTTGGTTGCGTTTATCGATTTTTGGCAAAATGTTCGACATTATTTCCCCACACTTTCAAGATAAAATGGATAAACCAGGTTGTACTTGCTATTAGTTGCCTTAATCTCATACTCAATCGCAATATCGATTATCGACTGATTCTGTCTCGGAACTGCTGTTATATCCAGCACTTCTATACGGGGCTCAAATTCAAGCAGAGCTTCCTCGACATAACTCTCAATTAAGGTTGCTGTAATCATATCATTAGATGCAAACAGCATCTCGTTAAGCCGGCAGCCGAACTCCGGATGCATTACTCTCTCGCCCCTTGCAGTTGAAAGAATAAGTATTATGGATTCCCTGACTAAAGCTTCTCCTTCAGAGGTGCACAACTTCTCCTTTTGAACTGCAATGGGGAAACTCCAACCGTTACCTAAAAAATCAATGTTATCCATGTTAACCTCCTATCATAACAGTACCCAATGCAACTACCTTACCTACGGGCATATCAGCCGGATCATTGCATGTCATTGCCATATCACCGTTTCTGGCAGCCATTTTCCCGTTTATTTTCACAGTAGTGCTCCCCATCATGACTTTCCCCTTATTCTGGGGAGACTTCATAAACGAGCCTGCCTTAGGTGCATGAGCAGGATCATTTGCCGCAATAGAGTCCACAGTAGCTGCAGGCTTCCCCATAATTTTCACATCACTGCTTAATCCGTCGTTAAAGACTCCTGAAAATGGGTGTGGCATCGGTGTAGGAACCTGCGCAGCTCCGGCCGGGACCATTTCAATATGTGTGTCGGTGGCAACAATACGATCTCCTTGTTTTGCAGCTGGTTGTCCCATAAAAACCATCTCCTTAGCAGCACAATTTATGAAATGAATTATTAGTTGATATTAACCGTAGCACCTTTGATAACCATATCAGCCGATGATTTTATCTCAATGTTTTTGGCATCAAGGACCAGCTTTCCATTTGGAGCACATATTTCTATGTCCGATGCATTAATAGTTATTTTATTGCTTCCGGATTTATCTGTTATTTGTATGTCCTCATTCTTGTCATCCATCTGGATTATGTGTCCCTTGGAGGACTTAATGACAATTTTCTCCTCATCCTTCTTATCAAAAAACTGTATAATATGACCACTGAGGGTTTTGATACTGCTTATCTCCGGCTGCACGTCTTTCCCATTCCACAGGAATCCTATAATGTACGGCATGTTGACATCTCCATTTTCAAATGCCACCAGTACCTCTTCCCCTATCTCAGGAAGAAAATATGCACCTTTTCCGTTACCGGCCATAAAAGACGCTACACGAGCCCAGTTAGATTCCTTCATGCCTATGATTGGGATTTCCACCTTTATCTTGCCAGGCCCCGGTTTACTGTCATCATTTGAAGAATCGTTCTTAATGACTACCCCGGCCACCACCCCGTAAATCCTTCCATTATTCTGCTGATAATCTATAAAATCCAAGCTTCCCAATCTTTCACTCATATTCCAACCCTCTTTACCCTAAATGTAGTTGTATATCCATTATTGTTGATGCTGTGAACGGTTGAGACGAGGTAATAAGTACCGCTGAAGCGCTCATCAATTCCCGCAAGCTTGATAGTCTTGCCAGCCTTCAAGAGAGGATTGCCCTTGCACCGTCCTTCTCCTGTGATAAAATCCCGAAGAAGACTGTTATAGGTTGCAGCAGCGACACTTTGAGCCTCACTGCGATCAACCAGGTTTTCAGACGGAAGGATTATAGGAGTCTCCCCGAAAGCCTTGACTGAAAGCTCGAAGCCTGATTCCTTACCACCCATCTTTGTGGTTTCATCGCCCTTTTTAGCTACAGCTTCAATGCCTTTCTTTTCTACCGGATTCCAACCTCTGACCTCAACCTTACTTCCTTTAGTCAGTGTACGGAGTTCTAAGACAAGCTGGTCGAAATCCTTCTTATAAGTAAACTGCGGCAGCTCAGGAGCCTTTGGGGCCCGGGACTTGACAAAATATAGAGTCTTGTCATCCGTATAAATTTCATAGTCTATACGAGCTGCCCGTTCCAGTAAAAATTCATAATTGCTTTGATTGTTCTGATAAATATACGGATACACCGTCTTTGTATCGTCAACTACAGGCGACAAGCCGTGCTCCCTAGCGATTTCGGTTGCAATCTCACTGTCTTTTTTATTGATGAAGGTCTTGCTGCGAGTACCCAGCCTAAGCCTGTGAATAAGATCAAAGCCCCTGATTTCAAGGTATGAATGCTCTCCCAGATTCAGGTCCAAGGTCGTAATCTCTCCGCTTATCATAGGCTCCACCTTATCAAGCCCCAGGGAGATACTTATCTTATCACCGGGCTTTAAAACCTTAAGGTCAATTCCCCGCCATTTACCTTTTTGGTAGTCAACCATGTTCAGTTTTATGCAAAACATGCCGGGCAGGTTGATTTCATCTTCTATAGTGACCTCTTCAACCGAGGTCATTAAATCACCGGAAAGCTCAGTACCGTTCAATTTAATTTTGTAATTTGCAACACTAATGCCCATGTGAAACCCACCTTTAATCCGGGATAATCAATGTTCTCCCGATGTCATTATTTCTGGTAAAACCAATTGGATTATAAATCTTGTTAGCTTTTGCAATTTTACGCCATTGTCTGGGGTCTCCGAGAATTATGCTTGCCACTAAATCCAGTCTGTCTCCGCTTTTTACCTTCCATAGCTTCCTGCGGCTGCTTTGTCCCCCTCCCAGCCCCTTTAAGCTATCCACTTTTTTATCAAGCTCCCGGGAGGTAAATGTCACATCAAGTATTGCCCTTACGGGTACACCGTTTTCCAGAAACATTGTAAATCTTTGTTGAGCACTTGTAATGACACCGCGATACCAAAATTTACCCCATACAAACATACAATCAGGCGGATGCTTAGTACCCTCTCCTGATGACACCGTAGGTTTCATTAATGCAATGACCCTATTGGTTTCTTTCCTTACATCAGAACGTGACTCATATGTATCGTAAAACAGAGAGACTCTAAACTCCGGTATTCCGGTTTCCTGATACTGAATCTTGTCTTCCTTATCTGTATACTTGGCTTCAACTGAAACAGTATATTCGTTAGGGTTGAACATTACCTCAAGTGCTTTTCTTCTGTCTTCCTTAAGATTCTTATCATAAGGTATTATCTTCGCCTTTTCTATCATTACAACAGGCCCCTCCTATCTTTTTGAATTGCAATCCTTTTTTCAAGGATTTTAAAGACCCGGTCGGCTAGCAGACTGATATCCTGGGAATCCATATTCTTCGAAGCTTGTGTTTGTTTTTGAGCCTTATCATAAAATCCGGTCGGCTCAGGTTTCTTCACTGCTGCAGCAGCTTCACCCGCCGCAGGCTTATGCAGAACTAAGCTCCCTTGTTTAGCATTTTGATTACGGGGACCAATATCAATTTCTTCTTGTTTCATCTCAGCCTTATGCAGTGCTTTATATGTGAATTTGTCTCCGAAACGTGATTCTAGCTCTTGCTCTTCGACTATGTTCAGAGCAGTGTAAGGATGTACTGTCTCACTGTCGTCCCGTATTCTAGACTGCAGCCTATCATGCTCAGGTATGCTGCTTAAATAACTCTTTACTGTGACTGTATTCATATGCCGACCCCCGGATTTCAATCCGGCTGCGTTTCGCTGTATCATAATATTAGGAAGTGCTTTCACTTCAAATCTGCTGAATCTTTCTAAAATCAGCTTTGCAACAATCCCTGCCTCATCGGGTGCTTTGCCCGGCAAAGGGTCCCAGCTTCTTACCTTGGCTTCTTTAGAATCCTTCACCGTTTCTGCCGCTCCTGCCATATATCCGAGAGCTTTACTCCTGAAAGCCCATTCATACTCCTCTATTCTCCCCTGACCCTGCTTTTCACTTTTAAAGCTCATTGAATTTTCAGGCGCAGTGCTGCTCACGATATTGTGAATGGTTTTCCCAATGTTCTGATACAAGTGTGTATTCGATATGCCGGGCATCTGTGTTTTACCTAAGGTATCTTTTTTTTGCGTAAATATACGCTCCAACAAACCTATGCCTGCAGATGAGCTTGAGCTCGATTTCTCTGCAAAAATATTGTGTTCTTGCCGGCTATTCCCTTGTGATGACCGTGAGAGAGCTGATACATATCTTGTATCGCAACGATATTGATGTTTTATCATCTCCCCTGCCCAATTAGCTATATTGTTATATACATTCAAATAGTTGACATAGTTATTTATGACAGGCGGGCCAAACCCGCTGCCCTCTCCTTTTGCCTCTGTAAACAGATTGGAGTAACGCCGAAGTACCAATGCCATAAAATGGTCTGTCCCTCTTGACACACCATACTTGGTCAGAATTTTCCCTGCAAAATGCAAATTTTTATTGTTAATTAGCTGCGTGGACGCAAACACCATATTATCCAATTGGTTTGTTGTTTTTATTTTGTCCATCATACTTTTACCTTACCGCTACACCTTATCCTTATATTGATAAAGGTCCCTAATACATATTCAGTCCCAGATGAGCGAACACAAGTGATTCAATTGCAACCGAGCTTCCCGCTGCATTGAACGTCGGTCCCTCCCACTTTATAGGAAAAGCATCATAGAAATCCCACCAGACTGCAGGTCTTCCTGAGTGATCCAGCAAACATATAGAACCGTTCTTTCTCTGGATTATCCCCCTGGATACATTCTCGCACCAGTTCCACAGAGAGCCCTGGCTGATAAGTCCTCTTTTTAAAGTGATATCGCTGTATTTTGCTTGAGTTACGAATGCATACTCCCTATCGTTTTCACCACCGAATCTTTTACGTTCAACCTCGATATCAATGCCCAGACCCGAGACCTCGGTAAAACCGCCTACATAAATCCCATCAAACTCCACTAAGAAGTTATATGCCAGATAAGGGTCCGGTCTATAACCCGAAGCCTTTCTTATTCTATTTTCTATCGCTGAAGCAAATAAAGTATTCCAATACATGGTACCCTCCTAAACATCAAAGAAACCTTTCTTATTTTCATCATCATTAAGCTTCTGGTTGATTTTGCTGACTTCTTCGCACCAGCGTCTCCTTTCGTGGTGCTCGAACCCCAGCACCGTCTCATAATCCCAGTGAAAGTAATAAGCTAAAAAGGCTACCTCCTCATGGAGACGGTCGAGAGGGTAGCCGACTATTCCCCCTGGAATTCCGCTTCAACATCAAACTGGTGCTCACATTTAGGGCATTTAGCTTTCATAATGTTTGCACTATACTGATTAATCCTGTTGTACATTTCCTGCAGATATGCAAAGTCTGTAGTATATAAATCTTCGATGACCCTTGTAGTGACCATCTTCATGCTTCCCAAGCCTGTTACCACTCTTGAAAGAAGGATTACAGTCAAATATGCCGGATTCTGCTGAACTCTGGGATCTCTCATTGGCATGATTTCGTCAGCAGCGGTTGCGAGCCTCATAACCCCTTCTTTATGGACCGTACCTGTTTCGTCTACATATCCCTTTGGCAGGGTGAAGTTAAATTCTGTCTGTAAAATTCCCATTTAATTGCCTCACTTCTCTCATTGGAAATTGCGCAGCCTCCTTTTTGGAAGCTACGCAATTTTCATATTCAATTACTTAACTCTTGAAATTCCTTCATGTACAAGCTCAAGGGTTTCAATGCTTACTTCATTTCCCTTTGCACTGAATGGGCTTACATCATATTTAATTGGCCATGCTTCTACGATATCCCACTGAGCCTTGTCATTGCCTTCCTCGTCAATCAGGATAAGTGACAAGCTCTTTCTGTTCTTCAATGCGCCCTTCTGCTCAACTGCTTTTCTCCAGTTGTACAGGTCCATGTTGTCCGACAGACCCTTCTTAAGTGAAATGTTTCCGAATTTTGTCTGACCGGAAAGCTTTCTGGAATGAGGTGCATCTGTTCCCTCACGGTAATCAACTGCATCGCTGGAGGTATCTGGAATAGTGGCATCAGCGAATGCTGCTGTTTGAATACCGTCAATAACTACTCTAAATCTAAAATTTCTGTATGGATCAGTTCTTTTACCAGTTGCCATATTATGATTCTCCTCTCATTAAATTATTTGGACAGTGTTTTTTGGCTAACCCTGATTACAACAAATTCAGCAGGTTTTACAGGTGCTACGCCAACTTCTATAATTAACTGTCCTGCATCTCTTACTGCCGGAGGATTGTTCTCCTCGTCTACCTTTACAAAGAATGCTTCTTCCTGAACAGTTCCAAACAAAGCACCGTCTCTCCATACTCTACCCAAGAACGCATTCAAGTTTCTCTTTACCTTTCCCCACAAGCTTGCGTCATTAGGTTCAAATACTACCCATTGGCTCGCCTTATCCACTGATTCTTCTATGAACATCATTAAACGTCTAACGTTTATATAAAGCCATTCAGGGTCAGCGGACAGAGTTCTTGCTCCCCAAATGCATATACCTTCCGGCAGAGATCTGATTACGTTGATATTATCAGGATTCAACATTTCCTGTTCACCCTTTGTGACCATTCTCTCTACACCCAGTACTGTGTCAAGATAGCCGTCTGCAATACCGGCTGGAGCTTTATGTACCCCGCGGGTTGAATCAACATAAGCATAAGTTCCTGCTACACAGCCTGAAGGAGGTACCAGTTTTCTCTTGTTTGTAAGCGGATCATTGATAAACACCCAAGGATAATATAGAGCACCATAGGATGAGTTGAGTGCATTGCCTACATAAGTTCCTGTTCCATCCTTGAAGTTCTTTACATCAGTAGGTGTCAAACCATGTGGAGGATCCGCTATAAAGAAGCAATCCTTTCTCAGTCTGCAGTAATTCAGCGCTTCCAGAATGAATGTACGGTCTCCTGCCATATCAGGTACTGCAACGATATTGATGTCATCCACTACGTCAAAAGCATGCAAGCCTTTTTTAGTAGTTGAATCTCCTAAGAAATCCGCACCGGATGTACCGTCAACGCCGCCAATTAACATTAATGCAGCCGTAGTATTGACTGGACGTTTGCTTTTGTTTGCTTCTACTGTCAGGTCTATTAGAACCTGTACATCAACAAACGCAGAGATATCGTTTATCTTGCTCTCAAGATTTACTAAGGAAAGGTTGTCAAACACCTCAACAATCTCGCCTTCAGTTTCTTCCCCTTGATATTCCTCTTTAAATGTCTCTGCTTCATGGTACTTAATTGTCAGTTTGAAGTTGTTCGGCTTTGCATCAGAAGAGTCTCCGATTTCAGCAGAAATTCTGTTTCCCCATGTACCTTCTGATCTGGCAGTTATTTTGAACAGATCTTCCAATACTGCATCCTCAATAACAACAGCTGATTTTAAAGCTGCATCTGAAGCTGCTCTTACTACGTAGCAGGAGGTTCCTCCCTCTGCAAAGAAACCGTAAACTGCATAAGCAAGATATCCGTTAGGTATAAAACCGCCGAACTCTGCTACAAACTGACTCCAGTTTGTTACCAGCACAGCTTGGCCTATAACACCCTTTTCTGCAAGACCTACAAAGGCTCCAACAGCTGTACCCACCCCTGCAATAGGCTTAACTCCGCTTGATACTTCTTCTACATAAACTCCTGGTGATAAATAATTTGGCATTTCAAGCCCTCCTTGTAATAACAGTTTTTTTGTTTGTATTTTTTTGGAACCTATACATTTCGTGCTAAAGCTACTTACATGATTCAAATAGCACGAAATGTATTTCGCTGTTTATAAACTCATTTGTTTCAGCCATAGATCCCAAGAATGACAGAAACAGCCCTTGTCCACACACTAAATCCCCCCTTCTTTTATTAAGCACCGGAAAGTCTCTTATATTTGGTTAACTTGAAGGTCTCTAGTCTGGACTCTTGGTATTGCTATTGATCTTTCTGCAGGAAGCAGAACAGGAGATACAAGGTACGACAGGCAAAGCTTGGAGTTTTTGCCCGGGAAAGTCTCCCATATCTGTTTGATATCCTGATGCGAAAGATTACTATAGGAAACCCTGATTTCACTATTTCCGCATGCAGTGAGGTTTCCTAAAAGCTCAGCTCCGCTTAAAACCGGATGCTCATGAAAGAACTGGAATACTCTTCCCAAAATAAGCATTTCCATCTCTCTGTTATTCCCGCCGTATGGAGTCATCAGATAATGCAAATCAAGATAAGCAGGAGGATATTTAAACTGGTTTGTGTTAGTCACCGGAACCCTTTCACTATTACGCATATAAGGACTTTCAGATATGTAATATAAATACATTGAAAGCTTTGTGGTAGACGCAGATATATCACCCGGAGAATCAAAGGATATATAGCTATCATCATAAAGTTCTGGGACATTTGCCTTGAGTAGAGCTTTCAAGCTTGCACTGACATCTCTTATTACGGTACGTGTATCTACAGCCATCCTAAATCACCTCAATCAGTTGATAGTACGGGTCAAAATCAGATTTTAAAAACACCTTGCCCAGCTTGTTATACTCACGTCTGGCGCCCAGCATAATCTGCTTCATACCTATTAAGCAAGAATCCTGTGCTGCATAGAACGCAGCACTTAAAGCTATGTTTTTGATGCTTCCCCCGGCAAGTATGAATTTATCTGCCATGAAAGCGTAGTCAATATTAGCATCAAGCGGAGCTTCTGCCGGGAATATTCCGCGCCATATAAGCTCACGCTGCTCCTTCTCAGGGAATGGAAATTGTACACTGAACTGGAGTCTGCGGATAAAAGCCTCATCTATATTCTGAAGCAGGTTAGTGGCTAAAATAACAACCCCTTCGTACTCCTCCATCTTCTGGAGCAGATAGCTTGTCTCCACATTGGCGTAGCGGTCATGGGCATCCTTGACCTCTGAGCGTTTGCCAAACAGCGCATCAGCTTCATCAAAGAACAATATGGAGTTGGAGGTCTCAGCCTCAGCAAAAATCGCCGCCAGATTCTTCTCTGTTTCTCCAATGTATTTGCTGATTATCTGGGAAACATCAATCTTATACAGCTCCAAGCCGAGGTCATTGGCGACAACTTCCGCCGCCATAGTTTTTCCGCTGCCCGGAGGTCCCCAAAACATAGCGTTCAAGCCCTTGCCCAGAGACAGCCTGTTATCAAATCCCCAATCACCGTATACAATGCTCTTATGCTTTACCTGACTGCAAATTTCCTCAAGCTGGGACATCTGGTCTGAAGGAAGTATAATCATATCCCATGTATATAATGGTTTGATTTTTTGAGCCAGAGAGCTAAGCTTTCTATTAGATTGGTCATAACAAGCATTATAAAGTTCTGTCTCTCCAATCAGGCTATTACTTGAAGTATTCCATATTACAAAGCTCTCTGCATGGTCTAAGGCTGCCAGTATTTGTCCCGGTGTAAATCTGAACTTGGCTGCCAAGCCATCGAAATTAACTTCCGGAGCAAGATTATAGTTTGCACCGAATTTTTCCCACAGAGCCTTACGCTCAGCTGCACTTGGATATAAGAATTCATATGCGATAAAGTCAGCCTCATCACTTAACATGCTAGGGGTCCATGGGATAAGCCCCAGTAAAAATGTAAGCTTTGAATAAGCTGCAAGCATTTGCAGCAGCATATTCAATTTTCCTTGATGCAGTTCATTTTCAACCAGCAGGCTATGGAAATTTTCTATACAAAGCAATGTATTTTCCATCATTACCTGCCTTCCCAACAGTCGTAACAGCTCACTGTAAGGCACCTCGGAAGACAGTATTTTCTCTGCATCCACAAGGACCAACTTCATCCCCAAGTCTTTACAAACCGTTTTTACATAGGTCTTCTTACCTGAACCTTCCGGCCCGTAAAAATAGAAGATTTGTTTTGTCCTTTGCAGTACCCCGTTTTGTCCGCAGATCTGATAATAGCTCATGAATCGGATAACATCCTCCTGCACAGCTGTTATAATTACATCCTTCTGCATGTCAGCTACAGTTATCAGCTTTGCTGCGTGAGCAAGACGTGAATCCAGCACCTGATAGTCAAGCAGGTAGCTTACAATCCAATCATCCAGCTTCAAAAATCGGGCAATCAGCGGCACATTCGGGTCCATCAGACTGCCTCCTGTCTCCATTAAGTACTTCATAAGAGCAGTCTGAGGATCAAATACCTTGCGGTATCCTGTTCTTTCCTCCTCTGACCCGGTAAGCAATTTTAATACAAAATCAATGCTCGGACTTTTTGTACCAATCTCATTCTGTATAGAGGAATATACCTTTTCATATTTACGGTCGAGTTCGGGAGCCAAGCAGATAACAATGCAGCGCTCCTCAAAGGGACTTAAGCCGTATATCTTTGAAATATGAGGCAGTGACAGATATATACCTTGCTGCGAACTGACTTCAAGTGTTGCACTAATCTGGCTGTCCAACTGTGTCAGCTCGTTGGTCATGAGGGTGGTGTCGTAACAGGTTGAGACATCTCCTCCTAGCAGCTCGCATATTTCTTCTGCTGTCAATTGAATGGTTCTTCCGGCTTGCTGTTCCTTAGCTATATGCAGCCTAAGCAGCAGATTCAAACGTTTTATTTCATCTGCAAGATGCTCCCGGCTCGATCCATAGGGGGTTGTAATTACTGTATCCATATCTTACACGCTTCCTTATGTTTTTTTATTTAACCCATTCATATAAGAAGTAAAATTCTGCATCGGATTTACAACTAGATTTTTTTAAGTTTGCCGCTTCCACATCGTATAATTTCTTCAAATGCAGGCATCTGCTTATAAATCAGGTACTGCTCGATGTATTTCAGTAAATCAACAGCATCTCCCATCTTCAAATCAGCCTGCCAAAAAGCCTGATACAGCGCTCCATATTCGTTATCCATGGTTATCTTTTCTTCCCTACAGGACTCAAAAACTTCGCTATTTGATTTTCTAATATCCTCAAATAGTTTAATAATAGTCTTGATTTCTTCCATACAATCCTCCTGTTTACATATGTTTTACTGCCCTTCGCGGCCTTTCATATATAAAGGAAAATCCGGGCTATATATTACAACCGGATTCTTTAGATTATTTTCATGAAGAAATGCATAAAAGGCTGTTATCTCTATTGAGATAACAGCCTTTTAACCGTGCACTATGTTTTTAGATGTGTGTCCGCCCTCCTCTTGCTTACTTACCATAAATGTTGTTAGTTATGCCGAAAAAACAAATTACCAATTCTTTATCTTATATTTTTCGTCTATCATATT
>JAQZBM010000054.1 GCA_029238945.1 Clostridia bacterium | reverse complement strand
CAAGCAGAAAGAAGCTTCCTTTTTATGATATCATACTAGCTGCATTATCTATTTTCATTACCGTTTATGTATGGGTTGATTATGAAAACATAATTGCGCGTGCCGGCATTATCAATACAATGGATTATATTGTCGGAACTATACTGGTTATCCTGGTATTGGAAGCGTCAAGAAGGATATCGGGCTGGCCTCTGACTATATTAGCATCAGTATTTATACTTTACGGTTTGTTTGGAAAAAATATCCCGGGTATATTTGCTCATAGAGGATATGATTGGGCATCTCTGGTTAATCAATTCTTTATCAGTACGGACGGTATATACGGAACATCAGTCGGGGTAGCATCAAGCTATATATTCTTATTTATACTATTTGGTGAAGTTATGAATAAATCAGGTATGGGGCAGTTCTTCAATGATATTGCTCTTGCCTTGGCGGGCAGCTCTAAGGGAGGGCCTGCAAAAGTGGCAGTAATTGCAAGCGGATTCCTAGGTAGTATCAATGGGTCTGCTATAGCGAATGTTGTTACTACCGGAACCTTCACTATTCCTTTGATGAAAAAAACCGGTTATTCCAAGGAATTTGCCGGTTCTGTAGAGGCCACCGCATCGGTCGGCGGACAGTTATTGCCTCCTGTTATGGGAGCGGCAGCATTTATAATGGCTGAAATGATTGGTATTAAGTACAGCAATATTATAGTATATGCAGCTATCCCTGCTATCTTATATTATATAGGTATAATAATCCAGGTGCATCTACGAGCACTAAAAGATGATTTACACGGTGTTCCCAAGGAGGATTTACCGAAGGTCAGCGATGTAATGAAAGAAAAAGGCCATCTATTAATTCCGATAGTGTTTCTTCTTTATATGCTGTTGTTTAGCGGTAAGACTGTTATATATTCCGCTTTCTTATCAATAATTGTAACTATAGTTGTAAGCATGTTTAAGAAAAGCACCAGAATGACATTTAAAGATCTGCTTGACGCTTTTGCAGGTGGTGCCAAAGGTACAGTTTCGGTTGCTATAGCTTGTGCAATTGTTGGTATAATAATTGCTGTTGTGAGCATTACGGGTTTTGGTCTTAATATGGCTAATGCTATAATTTTATTGGGTGGTACAAGTATCTTGGCTACATTGGTGTTTACTATGATTACTTGCATGATTTTAGGTATGGGATTGCCCAGCATACCAGCCTACCTGATTACTGCAACTATTGCAGCACCGGCTTTGGTTGAATTGGGGATTCCGGTTGTTGCAGCTCATCTGTTCGTATTCTATTTTGCAATGTTTGCAAACTTGACACCTCCGGTTGCATTAGCAGCCTTTGCTGCCGCTGGGTTGTCTGGCGGAGATCCTATGAAGACCGGTTTTACTGCTGTAAAGCTCGCATTAGCAGGATTTATTGTACCTTATATGTTCGTGTTCAATAATGAGCTTCTATTATTAAATACTACATTACCGGTAGCTATCAGAGTTGCTATAACATCTACAATCGGTGTTGCTATGATTGGAGTTGCCATAGAAGGATACCTTAAGAAAAAAGTTCCGGCACTTCTAAGAATCCTCACCTTTGTTGGTGCACTGCTTTTAATAACTGCTGATGTTACCCAGGACATAATCGGTTATGTTATTTTGGCTGTACTTTTAGTACAACAATTCTATAATAAGAATAAAGATAAAGCGGTTACAAACCAAGCCTAAATATTATTCGGAAGCTTATAAGCGATTAGTAATAATTTGTAAAAATGATTTACTTTACCGATTGCTCATGATATAATACTTTAAACTAGTGAGTGTACCTAGAATTACGAGCGGTACAGGGACTATCCTACACGTAGAATACTCTACGGAGTCACAGTTATTGTGATTTCCGTGGAGTTTTTTTACTTCAAAATGACGGGAGGTAATACTATGTATACAGGTGAAAAGGTTAGGTTGAGAGCATATAAAAGAGAGGATGTGCAGCTGGCGCAGCAATATATCAACGATGCTGAGACCAAGAAGCTGTTGATGCCGGGCATTCCTTATCCTATAACCCTGGAGCAGGAGCAAAAATGGTTTGAGAGCATATCCGCTTTTAGCGACAACTATAGCTTTGCTATTGAGACTCTACAAGAAGGTAAATATATAGGCGGCTGCGGAGTGAACAAGCTTGACTGGAAAAACAGCGTAGCTACAGTAGGGATATTTATTGGTGACAAGGACTACTGGGGCAAGGGCTATGGCACAGACGCAATGAAGGTGCTTGTAAAATTCATCTTCGAGCAAATGAACATCAATAAAGTGAAGCTGTTTGTGTATTCCTTTAATGAAAGAGCAGTGAAGAGTTATGAGAAATGCGGATTTGCTAGAGAAGGCGTGCTTAGGCAGGAGATATTCAGAGACGGCAAGTATCATGATGAATATATAATGGGCATCCTTAAGGATGAATTTTTTCAGAAAAACGTGAGATAATAAGATTCTTCATCAATATTTGAATGCATATATAATTACTGATGTCTGTGATACGAAATGGACATGGCACTTATATATGCTATTTATTTGGAAATAATAAAACAGTCACGAAAAATGATTGGAAAAGTATCTGCGAAGGTGTACAATAGTTATGGAAAAAAGTAAAACAATTCCATGTGGGATTGCTAAATAAGTCTATAAGGAGGATGTATATGCAAAATATACTAAAAGACTTGACCCCCAATAACGTTTTTAGATTTTTTGAAGAACTAACTCAAATCCCAAGGTGCTCCGGCAGTGAGAAGCAGGTGAGCGATTATCTTGTAAGCTTTGCAAAGGAACGCAAGCTTGAGGTGATACAAGATGAGGCGCTAAACGTAATAATCAAAAAACCGGCTGCTCCAGGCTATGAAAAGGCACCAACAGTAATTTTACAGGGACACATGGATATGGTCTGCGAGAAGAATAAAGATACTGTACATGACTTTGAGAAGGATCCTATAAAGCTAAGAATAATAGATGATATGATATATGCAACTGATACTACATTGGGAGCAGATAACGGTATAGCTATAGCCTATGCACTTGCCATACTGGACTCCAAGGATGTACCTCATCCTGCCATAGAAGCACTATTCACTACAGATGAAGAAAGCACAATGGGAGGAAGCAGCGCTGGCGGAACAAAGGCAAAGGTAGTATTGCCAATAAATTGGGAAAGTGCGAAGTCAGGCTTGACAGCTTGCAGAATCAGAGTAGGCGGTCTTCAAGGCGGACACTCAGGCATGGAAATCAACAAGGGAAGAGGAAATGCCAATAAGCTAATGGGAAGATTCCTAAATGAAATAAAAAATGAAGTGAAGCTGTACATAAGTGAAATAAACGGCGGACTTAAGTCAAACGCCATAACCAGAGAAAATGATGTTGTTGCCTTAATAAGCAATGAGGATATGAATAAGCTTCAAAGCAAAGCAGCTGAATGGGAAGCAATCTTCAAAAACGAGCTCAGAGCAACCGACGCTGATGTAATCATAAAGGTAGAAAAGGAAGCTGCAGAGATTCAAAAAGTATTCAGCCAAGAAAGCATGGATAAGCTGATAGCATGCCTTGTACTTCTGCCAAACGGCATACAAAGCATGAGCATGGAGATAGAGGGCTTGGTAGAAAGCTCAACAAACCTGGGAGTTGTACAGACAGCAGGAGACAATATATATCTCATAAATGAAATCAGAAGCTCGGTAAGAAGCTTGAAGAAGAGCATCAGAAGCACAGTGCAGCTTGTAGCGGAAAGTCTTGGCGGCGAGCTCAGGATAGAATCCGATTATCCTGAATGGGAGTACAATCCAAACTCAGAAATGAGAAGACTCTTCCAAAATGTGTATAAAAATATGTATGGAGAAGAAGCTGAGATAGTAGCTATACATGCTGGCTTGGAATGCGGCGTACTTATCGGAAAGATGTCCGGCTTGGATGCTATATCCTTAGGACCTAACATCTTTGACGTTCATACTCCGAAGGAGCATTTCAGCATATCCTCCACAAAAAATGTATGGGAATATCTGTTGTCAGTTTTGAAGCAAATGAATACACTATAAAAACAGGTGACCGCTATTAGGTGACAGGAAAAGATCCTTCACTGCGTTCAGGATGACAAGTATATGCTTTATTTAGCTAGAGTATGCATAGCATGTCATTCTTTAGGGAACGACCTCCGTGTCGTTCCTAATTAGCGAAGAATCTTTTTACGGGATGACAATATTGAGTCTTTCATCACAAAGGCATAAAAAAGGTGCGATTATTCGCACCTTTTTATTATATGCCTTATTTGTAGAAGACGTGGTCTCCTATTCTCATCACGTATGTCTTGTTTGCAACAATCCATGAGCCTGAAGCCTTGTCCGGATTGAAGAAATATGTCGCTGAGCCTACAGGACGAACTCCGTTTAGAGCATCCTTAGCAGCTCTGATGCTGTCAGCAGATGGTGTTTTGTATATTGAACCGTCTGCTACAGGACTGAATTGTGGTATGCCTTTGTAATACTCAAAAATTACTCCCTTTATTGTATTTGGGAAACTACTGGATCTTACTCTGTTTAGAACAACATTACCTACTGCAACCTTGCCGTTATAAGGCTCTGCTCCTGCTTCAGCGTTAATAATTCTTGATAACCAGTACAAATCCGTAGCAGCTGTAGTTGATGTGCTTCTTGAAACTGTTTGAGTGGCTGCGTATAGTAAAGATTGAGTTTGATTGCCTGCTATACCATCGATTCTGATCCTTTTAGCAGTTTGAAACTTAATTACGGCACCTTCTGTATAACGGCCGTAAATTCCATCTGCGGGACCTCTTAAGTACCCTTTGTTAATTAAGGCATTTTGCAGTCTTACGACTGAAGTACCTCTGCTTCCGTATTTAAGCAAAGGATAAGATGTAGTTCCTGCTGCAAATACACTTGAAAAATTAAATGCAACCAGCATAACTACAAGTAGAATGCTCACAAGTCTCTTATGTGTCTTTCTCATCAAAATACACTCCTTCCCTTTGTTGCTTCCGAAGTTAGCTGACGGGTTCGGGTCGAAGGCACCCTACCACACGCAGGTGTGGATTAACCCCTGTACTGGTTCCTCCGTACTCGGAATATCCGAGATTCAGCAAATGCTTGTGCCATATTTGACATTATAACGCGATGAAAATATTATGTCAACCTTTGGGGAAAATTGTCATGAAACATTTCGACAAAATTTACGTCGTAAATCCAGCAAAATCAATAAATTTAAAAGTTATGTTCCAGTAATTCTCAATTCATATCGCTCATATGTTATATAAATGAATATTTAGGAGTGATGTCGGTGGAATATAGTAATACATATCCATACATGGCAAAGGCAAAATGCAAAAGAAGAATTATAAAAGTCAATGGACGAGGCATTGTTGAAGCAGCGCCTGACTTGGCTGTAATCCATGGCGGCGCAGTTACAGAGGATGTAAATGCACAAAATGCTCAAAATCAAAATGACGTAATCATAAGCAACATAATCTCGGCTTTACTGAGTATGAACATTGCAAGAGAGGATATCAAGACTGAAACCTATACCATTCTTCCTATCTATGACTTTGAAGAGGGTAAACAAGTGCTGAAAGGCTATAGAGCCACTCATATACTTGAAGTTAAGGTATATAATCTGGATGATGTTGGAGAAATTTTAAACACAATGACAGAAAACGGTGCAAATCAAATAAATAATATAGAATTCACCTTGAAGGAATCTGCAAGGTATTATAACCGAGCCTTGAGACTGGCAGTGGCAGATGCTGAAGCCAAAGCCAAGACAATTGCCGGAGCTCTGGGTGCAGCTCTTGTGCTTATGCCATGCAATGTAGTTGAGCAAACGACATCATTTACACCTCTGGCAGAACAGGGAGCAATGAAGCTTGCAGCACTTGATGTGGTGATGCCGGGGAGAATTGAGATAACTGCAATGATAGACGCGGAATTTTTATACTATTGATGAAAAATTGAGTTTGTGATAATATAATTGAGTTAATTAGTCAGTTCGAGACCATCCTGACTTAAAATAAAACTACGGAGGAGAAAAATGAAAAACACAAAATTTTTAGTGCAGGCTGCAATAATAGTAGCTGTGTATGTGGTGATAATGCTGAGCTTTGCACCACTATCTTCAGGGCTTTTTCAGCTAAGATTTTCTGAAGCTCTGACTATACTGCCGGCTTTCACGCCAGCGGCGATTCCTGGCCTCTTTATCGGCTGTCTGCTGGGAAACTTCTTGGTAGGAGCAACTCTGCCGGATATTATCTTTGGAAGCTTGACCACTCTTGCGGCAGCATACTTATCCTATCGCCTAAGAAGCAAGAAATGGCTTGTTCCGTTGCCGCCGGTAATTCTGAATGCCATAGTCGTAGGCTATATGCTAGTGAATGTCTATGGACTTCCTGTAACTCTGTTTGCAGCCATGGCATGGGTAGCAGCAGGACAATTTGTAGCATGCTATGTCATCGGGTATCCGCTGCTTACTGTACTTAGCAGATACAAAGAAAAGATTTTTAGATAATAACTATAGTAAATTTATAAAGTTGCATGAAATCCGACTGCGCGAACAGTCGGATTTTTTTCATATATATACTGAATTAAACTTGGAATTAGTTGAGAATAATGGCGAAACGTGTAAATTTGTGCATCAAATAAGCAAAATTAGCAGAAATATTCTAACATATGACAGCACATTTCTACAAAATATCCTCTTATACTGATGTAAAATATGCTTGTATAATAATATCCAAATCAGATATCAGTAAGGCTTAGGCTTTAGAATTTAAAACAGACACTTTTAATCTGTGATAATAAAAGACAAGCTCTTTTATTATATAAAAAAGCGAGGGGGAATCTAAATGAAAAAAGCTGTCAGTATCTTAATGGCATTTATGCTGGTTTTTAGTTTATGTACTATATCAGTATTTGCTGCAAAGCCGGCAGATAAGAATGTACAGGATACAGCGGTAACAACATCGGGGATTGAAGCATTTGAGCCCGTACCGGGTGGAATGGCTGACATTAGCGCAGCTAATGACGAGAAGCTGGTAGAAATGCTGAAGAACCAAGGCAAGATAGCAGCTAATGCAACAAGTGCCGAGATAGAAAATGCTTTGGCAGAATTCTTGAGAGCAAAGGCTAACAGCAACTCCAGTGAAAAAGGCATATTAAGCAAACAAGCAGCCAAAGTTAAGGACCTCGTTAACGAGGAATTAAGCAATGGCGTACTTAACGGTCAGGGTATAAAGAAAGGCTTGGCTAAGCAAGATGTCATAGATAATGTACAACTTGAAGCGTGGAACGGCGAAGTAACAGAAGTGAAGGTTCTTGCTTTACTGATTGATTTCCCTGATTTCCCGCATAATAATATGTCACCAGAGGAAACAGACAATTACTATGAGGATTTCTCAACAGAGTTTTATAATGCAAAATTATTCGGAGATAATGGCTTCCTAAGTCCGCTTGGAGACCAGCTGTACTCCATGAAGCAATACTATGAAGAGCAATCAGGCGGAAGCTTTACAATTAGCGGTCAAGTTGCAGGCTGGTACACAGCGAAGAATCCGGCTGCTTACTATGGCGGAAATTATCCCGGTCCGGATGATAGCGATGCAAGGCCAAGAAATCTGGTTTATGAAGCAATATTGGCAGCAGCGCAAGACCCAAATATAAACTTAGAAGACTTTGACAAAGAGGACCCTTTTGACCTAGACGGAGATTACAAATTTATGGAATCGGACGGAATCATCGACCACATAATGGTATTCCATGCAGGTGCAGGTGAAGAAGCCGGCGGCGGAAGACTTGGCGGAGATGCAATTTGGGCTCACAGCTGGGATCTTGGCGGCGTAGCACCTATCCCGGGAACAACTCCTGCAGTTGATTACTTCGGAGCAAATACTATGTATGGTTATACATATACTATAGTTCCTGAGGATGCAGGAACAGTTATTAACCACGAGTTCGGACATGATATAGGTCTTCCTGATGAATATGACACAATTTACAGCGGTGCCGGCGAACCGGTAGCTTACTGGTCATTGATGGCTAGCGGAAACTGGACTGGCAAAATTTCAGGTACTGAAGCTGCAGGCTTTAGTCCATATGGCAAGCAGATGCTGCAAGCAATTTGGGGCGGAAATTGGCTGACAGGTACAGTTATTGATTTTGAAGATATAAATAATAACGAATTCCTGCTTGACCAGGCTAGCACTAAAGGTACTAACAATGATGTAATCAGAATCAATTTACCTAATAAAGAGGTGCGTGTAAATCAGCCAACTAGCGGTGTTTGGGAGTATTACAGCGGTAAAGGCAATGATTTAGACCATTCAATGACAGCTGCAGTAGATTTGACTGCTGCAGCAACTGCAACACTAAACTTTAAAACTTGGTATCAGATAGAAGAAGACTGGGATTATGCATCAGTAAAAGTAAACGGTGTATCAATCCCAGGCAACATTACAATAACCACCAGTCCATATGGACAAAACCCGGGAAATGGTATAACAGGCTATTCAAACGGCTGGATAGATGCAAGCTTTGACTTAAGCGCATTTGCCGGTCAATCAATAGTGCTTGAGTTCAACTACTGGACTGACGTTGCTGCTGTTGAGCAAGGCTTCTATGTTGATGACATACAGATTGTGGCAGATGGAAACATTATTCTTTCAGATGATGCCGAAGGAGAAGCATTATTTACATTAGGAGAATTCATAAAAGATGCAGGCGGATTCTCAGCAGCCCATTACTATCTTGTAGAGTGGAGAAACCATCAGGGCGTTGACTCATCACTAGCTAACATTAGAAGAGGTGCAAGCCTGATGAGTTATGAACCGGGTATGGTTATCTGGTATGTAGATGAATCCTATGACAACAACTGGACCGGATTACATCCCGGAGACGGCTATGTAGGCATAGTTGATGCTGACCAGCATACAAATATTTGGAGTGATAAAGCTCTTGGCTCAACCAGATATCAAATGCACGATGCGGCCTTCAGCATCCAAAACTATGACCAAATGTATTTACAATATCCTACTTTCTATATGTCAGATAACTTCGTAAATGCTAATCCGATGTTTGACGACAGCAATGACTTCACAAACCCAGGCTTGCCGGATGCAGGCAGAAACATTACCAGCTATGGAATAAAGATAAGAGTTGTTGGAGAGAGTCAAGATCAATCAGTCGGTAAGATATTAATATATAGATAAGATATCTATAAACCCTTGAGGAGGCTTTTAAGTGCTTCCTCTTTTTTTGTGGCTGTTTGATAATGAAATTACCATACATGGAAATATTGTGAAAAAAAATTAAGATTTATTTACTTTTTATATTGAAAAAACCAAATTTTAGTATTATACTAACTTTAATGAAATTTCGGAAAATAGAGAATCTTAGAATAATATGCTGAAATTTGAGATAGCTTTTAGAAATTAAGTGGAAAGTTTCGTGTTTTGACGCTAGGGTTAAACATATGCTTTTCCTATATGATAAAAATGCCTTTATGTTGGCATTATACGGGGGACGTTGAAATACATTCTATAATTGGGCACCTGGAATGTATTGAGTCAGTGGTGCAACCGACCGATTCAATATTGAACTGAAAAGGTTGGTTTTTTATTTGCACAAAATCTGCTGCAAATAAGGACAAGCCTGCAAAATTGTCACCCTAAAACCATTTATTATAAAGGAGGAATAATATGTTCAAAAAACTACTGGTAGTTCTGTTAGCAGTTGTTATGCTATTTGGAACAACAAGCACAATCACAGCAGGTTCAGCAGCGATATCAGAGGATTCACAGCTGGCTTACAACAACAATTCTATTTATACAAATGGAGGTCCTGTTGACCTAACCATTGCAAATGAAGACAAAATAATTGAAATGCTCATAAAAGAAGGCAGGATAGATGCAAATGCCTCCTATGAAGAAGCTCATAAGATTTACTTGAATTTCATGCAAGAAAAAGCTAAGGCTAATCAAAATGTAAAGCCTTCCAAGCTGGAGAGAGATTTGAAGGCAAAGCAAAATCAAAAGGTACAAAAGTATGTTTTTGATAAGCAGACTCCGGATAACAATCCGATGAAGGTAAATATATTGGTGCTTTTGGTTGAGTATGCTGACTATAAGCACAGCATGATACAGGCGGATGAAACTGACATGTACTATGCAGACTACAGCCATCAGCATTATCAGGATATGATATTTGGTGATAACGGATATGTAGGACCAAACGGTGAAAACTTCATATCCATGAAGCAATATTATGCTGAACAGTCCGGCGGCAGCTTAGAAATAGATGGTACAGTAGCAGGCTGGTATACATTGTCGGGAGAAGCTGCATACTACGGCGGCAACGCTGGCGGCGACGGCAATGATATGAGACCAAGAAACGCAGTTGCCGGTGCATTAAAAGCGGCAGCAGCAGATCCGAACATAAACCTTGCTGATTTTGATAAAGAAGATATATACGACCTTGACGGCGACGGCAATTACTATGAACCGGACGGTATAATAGACTATCTGATGGTACTTCACGCCGGCGTTGGTGAAGAAGCAGGCGGCGGAAGCTTAGGCGGCGATGCAATATGGTCACACAGCTGGGATCTTGGCGGAGTATATCCGATACCGGGAACAAGCACTGACGTTCCATATTGGGGCGGAAGCCTTGGTGCATACACTTATACAATAGAGCCGGAAGATGGAGCTACCGGTGTATTTGCTCATGAATTCGGCCATAATCTGGGCTTACCTGATGAATATGATACAATATACAGTTCAGCATCAGGCGAACCTATATCAATGTGGTCCATAATGTCAAGCGGAAGCTGGGGCGGCACAATAGGCGGTACAGAACCTACAGGCTTCAGCCCATATGCGAAGGAATTCTTCCAAGCAGTATATGGCGGCAACTGGCAGAATACGCTGGATATAAACTATGAGGACATAACAAATGCAGGTGTCAGAGTGACTCTGAGACAAGCCAGTGAAGGTGGTCAAGCGGTAAGAATCAACCTTCCTGAAAAGAAACATGTTCTGACAACTCCAACCAGCGGTGAGTATGCGTACTGGGGCGGAAAGGGTCATGACGGGGCACCGATACTTACAAACATGACAGCTAATGTTGACTTAACCGGCAAGAGCGCGGCAGTATTAAACTTTAAGACCTGGTATGACATAGAATACAGCTGGGACTTTGCATCAGTTCAAGCAAGAGAAGTCGGAGCTTCAGAGTGGACTTATCTGCAAAGTGATATTACCACTACAGAGCATCATCCACAGGCTGAAGTAGTAGTGCCGCATGGTATTACAGGTTCATCAAATGGTTGGATAGATGGAGTATTTGATTTATCAGCCTTTGCAGGCAAGAATATAGAGCTTAAGCTTGAATATGCTACAGACTCCTATAGCTTTGGCGCAGGCTTCTATGTAGATGATATCCAAGTAGTAGCTGATAACGAAATTATAACTTCTGATGACGTTGAAGCAACATCAGCATTTGTACTTAATGGTTTTGAAAAGAATACCGGTACAGTATATGCTCCTCACTACTATCTGGTAGAATGGAGAAATCATCACGGAGTTGACAGAGGACTTGCTCACATAGGTGTACTTGGACAAAATCTTTCATATGACCCGGGTATGGTTGTATGGTACGTTGACGGTTACTATACAGATAACTGGACAGGTGTACATCCCGGTGAAGGCTACCTTGGCATAGTGGACGCTGACCAAGAAAGTGTACTATGGCAGTGGGCTGATCCAAATATGGCTCCTATGCTTGCATCAGGCAGATATCAAATGCATGACGCAGCCTTCAGCAAGAATAAAGAAGCGGACTTAACAGTCAACACTTATGAAATACTGGGAAGATCACCAATAGATACAAATCAGCATATAGAAGCTAACTTCGATGACAGCAGAAGTTACTTAAATGCACAAATACCTACTTTGGGAAGAAATATCCCTAACTACGGCATAAAGATACAAATAACTAATCAAGCCAGCGATAACAGCTATGCTTCAATATCCATAAAGAAATAGGCTAAGTAAAGAAACTCGGGGTGCGGCAAAAGCTGCACCCTTTTTGCATAACTGATTTTTAGAATATTCACATATCGGCAGTGCAGTAAGGTATAATATTTGTATACGCCAAATATTACATCTAAGAGGTGAAAGCTATGAAATGCAAAACCCTGATAAATATACTGGGTAAGTATAATCATCGGAATATTGCCGCTGCCTTGAACTTAAAGCCTGAAGTAATAGTTTTTATAAGCTGCGGCAGGTATGAAGAATATTTTGAGAACGTTGAACAATGTATAAAAAGGAAGCTGGATAACATACGCATTGAGAAGCATGTAATAGGGGAACTGACTGAGGCAGAAATAAAGAATGCCATTGGACGGTACGACTATGAGGACACCTTCGTGAATCTGGCAGGCGGAACCAACCTGATGAGCATCCTTACTTATAAGGCACTGCAAGGAAGCAAGGCGAGCATCGTATATGCTGATGCAGATAACTCAAGAATTCTTAAAATCAATGATTCAGTAGAAAAGATTGCAGACATGCGGCGTGAGCTATCCGTAGAGGATCTGGTCTGCAGTACGGGAGCTGAAATACTAAAGAATTCCGTAGAGCTTTATGACAGAGAGGAATTCAAGTCACTGGTTGACTATATGATTGGCAACTACGATGCCTGGAAACAGGTGAAAGAGATACTTAGGAATACCCGCCTTGTAAAGCAGTTTGAGCAGGACCATCTGCAGATTGAAATTATAACGGGAGGACTAAAGCAAAATCAGATAAAGCATCTGGATGAGTTTTTATCAGAGCTCCTGAGAAAAAATGTGATAAAGCAGTATAGACTTAAGTATGACCATGCACATTTCAGCTTCACCAGCAGGGAAGCCAAGACCTTCATAATGATGGCGGGCTGCTGGCTGGAGGCTTTAACCTACAGATACATCAAAGAAGCTAAGGATGTTAAGGATGCCATAAGCGGCATGCTGTTTGTATGGGATGAAGCCGTGAAGGTGCATAATGAACTGGATGTAGTAGCAGCTGTAGGCTCACACCTGGTATGCGTTTCCTGCAAGGATACCGGCAACTATGATGTAAATGAATTAAATGAGCTGCAGGTATATGCAGACCATCTGGGAGGAAACCGGGTGACCAAGATACTTGTATCTACGGAAAGGCCTGAGCGAAAGGAAATGACATATCAAAGAGCGGGAGAAATGGGAATACATATAGTCATATTCGACGGTGATGCGACGAAATTCAGAAACAAGCTTCACAGTATATTAGAGCAAGAACAGGATTAAGGTTCTTGCTTCTTTTTTACCTTTCTCCTAGCCATAAATTAACTAATTTAGAGGAAAATAGTTAATTTGTGTAGAATAGTTTACTGCATCAAATACGTATGAAAGAGTGCTTTAAGGCTGTAAAAGCATAGAAATCTTTGTGGGGGTGGGGACATGAACATACTCATAGTCGATGATGAAAGACTTATAGTCAAGGGTCTAAAGCACAGCTTGGAGCAGAACGGCTTCCAGGTTTATACCGCATATGACGGGAAGCAGGCTCTGGATATGGTGAACTTCCATCAGCTGGATTTTATACTTCTGGATATAATGCTTCCTGAAATCGACGGCATAACCCTTTGCAAGAAAATAAGAGAAAATAAGGACATACCTATAATAATGCTTACTGCAAAGGATGACTATATAGACAAGGTTCTAGGTCTTGAGTTCGGAGCAGACGACTATGTTACAAAGCCCTTCAACACAAGAGAACTAATTGCACGCATTAATGCGGTATATAGAAGATATGCCAAGAAGCATGATGAGCATGAGATTATTGAGCTGGGCAATTTAAGTGTTGACCTGTCAGGCAGAACCGTAGCCAAGAATGGTCAGGACATTGCCTTGACAGTAAAGGAGTTTGACCTGCTGAAAGCATTGGTTAAGAGCCCCGGAAGGGTTTTCACCAGAGAGAACCTGTTTGACATAGTTTGGAACGAGAGTATATTTGATACCCGCACTGTAGATGTGCATATCAGCAATTTAAGAGACAAGGTTGAGGAAGACCCTTCTAAGCCGGTGCTTATAAAGACAAAATGGGGTGTAGGCTACTACCTCAAGAGGGGGTAGAGCTATGTTCAAGAAAATCAGTCTTACTATGGCTGTTGTATACGGACTTATAATTATTGCTGCAATTTCAACTCTGGATTTGCTCATTATTTTGAACTACAGACAGGAGCAGCTGGATAAAAATGAAGCCAAGCATATTCTGTTTGCAGAGATAATTTCAAATGTAGTCAAAGACACACTGGACGATACAATGGAGCTAAACGGTACAATAAGAGAAAACAGTGCTAAGCTGGAAGGCCGCGTATTGGTTGTCAATAATGATAACAAGGTGCTGGCTGATAATTATGCCTACTACATAGGGAAGCAGATAACAAGCAGTGAGGTTGACCGTGCAAGGGAAAGCAAGGAGCAGGTTATAGAGTATTATCAGGTAGACGGCACCAATATAATGATAGCTGCTGTGCCTATTTTAGTAAGCAAAGAAGTAAAAGCTGTAGTGCTTATTTCCGCATATATTGACGATATTTTGAAGGACATACAGGACCTTACCAGACTGACTATAGGGGTTTCAATTCTGGCATGTATAATATCAGTAGGTCTGTCACTGATACTAGGCAGGAAGCTGTCACAACCTATAGAAGAGCTTACGGCTGCTTCTGAGGAGATACTCAAAGGCAACCTGAATACAAAGGTAGATATAGACAGACAGGATGAGATAGGAAAATTGGCTGAAACCTTCAACAAAATGAGCGAGGAGCTTTATAAGACTGACTCAAACAGGAGAAGGTTCATGAGCGACGTATCCCATGAGCTGAAAACTCCCCTTACCTCAATCAAGGCTCTTATTGAATCCCTGATTGACGGCAATAACGAAGTATCAACATATAAGGAATATCTTGTGGATATCAATGGAGAAATAGACAGACTTTCAATTATGGTAAAGTCTCTGCTGACAGTGACAAGGCTGGAGGAAATGGAGCTTAGACGGGAGCAAATTGATATAAAAGAGGAGACCGGTGCTATAGCCAAGCTTCTTACACCCCTTGCGGACCAACACGGGACACACCTTGTAAATAACTGTCAGGAGGGTATTACTGTAGAAGCAGACAGGTCAAAGCTCAAAGAGGTTTTGATAAATCTTGTGGATAACAGTATAAAATACGGAAGAAAAGACGGCTTTACAGAGCTTGGATGCAGACAAACAGATTATGGCATCGAGCTATATGTAAAGGATAATGGTCAGGGAATACCTGATAAGGATATAGAAAGTATTTTTGATATTTTCTATAGAGTGGATGAATCAAGAACAAGAAAGACAGGAGGCAACGGCATAGGCTTATATATTGTAAAAAGAATAGTGGAGCTCCATGGCTGGAGTATAAAGGTACGAAGTAAATTAGGTGAGGGAACGGAATTTATTATTGAGATAAGAAGCAGCATATAAGTCTGCTTCTTTTTTACGACTATCGTACTTTTACGAAAAAGCTTTGCAAATTCTTTACAATTTTTTAGAGTATATTTACATTTATGTTCTATTATTTATTTATATAAATCGCACTAAAGTTTTTACATAAAGAGAACTGTACTTTGTGCGATTTATGAACAGCGGTAAACGATTTCGCGCTCTTTGAATAATGTAAAAT
>JAQZBM010000053.1 GCA_029238945.1 Clostridia bacterium | reverse complement strand
AGGAGCTAAACTATGTCCGATTCAATGACTCCTTGGTTTATTAGCAATTCCCCCCATAAATGAAAAACAGGGAAATCGATTTTCGGTTCCCTGTTTTTTATTTATGGTACAGCCATTTGCGAAGCAAATCCGGTTAAAGGCGAAGGTCTCGATGTCCTGAGCTTTTATCGTGATACAGCATATTTACCACAATACATATAGTATGGATATTTTGTTTTACTTAATATAAAATAAAATCATATACTTATATTGTTTAGTGATTGAAAACAATTGTTTTAGATTTAGAAGCTTTACCATTCGGGTATTTATTTCATAGAGGGGGGACACAGTCTAATTATGAATCAATATCATAGCAGCCAATTATATAATGCTATGCTCGAAAACATGCAGGATGGTTTTCTACACTGCAGGGCTATAGATGATTCAGAGGGGAAATTATTAGATTTTGAAATTATTGAAATAAATAAAAGCTTAAGGGAGCTTATTCAAATACAAGAAGATATAAGGCATAAGAAGTTCTCGGAAGTACTTTCTATGAACAGCGGCATATTTTTCTATTTCGCCAAGCTTACTGAAAAACTTACATATATCAAAGCCGAGGAGAGCTTTGAATTCAACAATTCTTCTATGAATAAATGGCATTCTGTTTCCATATTTCCAGAGCTGGACAAGCATTATCTGATATTAGTCAAGGACATAACCAAGCAGAAAATATATAGTGACCAAGAAAGGTACTATAATGCTGCAGCACGGGATATTACCAAAAGAAAAAGTATTGAGGAACAGCTTAGAGAAAGTGAGGAGCGGTGGCAGTTTGCCTTGGAGGGCAGCGAAGCCGGGGTTTGGGACTGGAATATTGAAACTAGTGAACAGATATACTCAAGAGGCTGGAAAAGGATGCTGGGCTACGAGGAGCATGAGATACAGCCAAACATACAGGAATGGATTTCACGTGTGCATCCTGATGATATTGAACATGGAAAGCAGCTTACCCGTGATTATTTAAATGGGGTTATCCCTGCCTACAACAATGAGCATCGTTTAAGGTGCAAGGACGGAAGCTATAAATGGATACTTTCCCGTGCCAAGATAGTGAAGTGGAGTCCGGATGGAAAGCCCCTTCGTATGACCGGTACACACACCGATATTACTGAGTTGAAGAGCCTTGTGGAGGAACTGACTGAGCTTACAAATGATTATGAGATTGTATTTAATGGTACTCAGGACGCGTTATTTTTAGTCTCAGTTGATGATGACGGGAAGCTTCGCTATAACAGGCTGAACAGTTCCCATGAAAGGTTAACCGGGCTGAAAACAAAGCAAGTTAAGGGCAAAACTCCCCAAGAGGTCGTAGGTAAAAAGCAGGGCAGGAAGATAGAAGCTAACTACAAACGCTGTGTGAGAAAAAAAGGTGTGATACGATATGAGGAACAAATGGAGCTCCCTACAGGAAACAAAATCTGGTATACTAGACTTTCTCCTGTTATCAGAGATGGAAGGGTAGCATATATTGTAGGCTCCAGCAGGGATATAACAGAGCAAAAGTCTATGGAAGACTATAAAAAGAAGGTTAATGATGAAATAAGGATTTTGAATGAATCCATTGCCTATGAGAATTTGAAAACAGAGTTTTTCTCAAATCTATCCCATGAGCTGAGAACTCCCCTTAATGTTATACTGTGCTCGGTACAATTGACAAATTTACTGATTGACAACAGCGGAAATCAAAAGCTGAAGGAAAGCATAACAAGATATATGCAAATTATGAAGCAGAACAGCTTTCGATTGCTGAGGCTGGTAAATAATATAATTGACATTACCAAAATTGACAGTGGTTATGCAGGATTAACTCTGGAGAATACAGATATAGTAGGCTTGGCAAAGGACATTGTTATGTCAATAGAAGCATATGTACAGAATAAATCTATAAAGCTGTCTTTTAATTCTCAAATAAAGCAAAGAATTATTGCTATTGACATGGATAAGATAGAGAGAATAATACTTAATCTTTTATCAAATGCAGTGAAATTTACTGAAGCGGAAGGAGAGATTGATGTAAAGCTTTTCGAGAAGAATGACAGTGTTTTTATTTCAATAAAGGACAATGGTATTGGTATTCCTGAAGATAAGCAGGAGGTAATTTTCGATAGATTTGTCCAAATAGATAAGTCTCTGACAAGAAGACAAGAGGGAAGCGGAATCGGACTGGCCTTGGTGAAGACAATGGTAGAGCTCCATAAGGGTAAGATTAGTGTAAAAAGCAAATTGGGTCAAGGCAGTGAGTTTATTGTAAGCCTTCCGATTTACAGCATTGATGATAAGGAAATAGTTGATTATAGTCAAAGCAAGGCTGACAGGGATATGAGAGAACTTATCAGCATGGAGTTTTCGGATATATACTCTTAGTTTTATTAAAAAAAATAGGACATATTTGTTACTGCAAATATGTCCTATTTTTTTACTATATTATTTATACATATTCATGAAAAATGTTATTGCAAATGAATTAAAGAAGTCAATGAAAAGCGAACCTACAAGAGGTACTACAAAGTATGCTCTAGGGGCTTTTCTTGCGTACTTGCTTGTCAGTGAGTCCATATTAGCCATAGCATTTGCTGTCGCTCCTAAGCCGAAGCCGCATGTTCCGGAAGCAATTACGGCTGCATCATAATCACTGCCCATAATTTTGAATACAATGAAGTATGAGAATATTGCCATCAACAATACCTGTACCGCAAGTATTGCTATCATAGGCAATGCCAGGTCTGCTAACTGCCATAATTTCAATGTCATTAGTGAAATTGACAGGAAGAAGGATAAATTTATATTTCCAATTATCTCAATCTCTTCAATAATAAGCTCTTTATTAAATAAGTCATACAGGTTTCTTATAAGTGCAGCGGCAAGCATTCCGCCAATATATGGAGGGAAAGTCAAGCCCAGACTTACGAACCACTTAGATATTATTGAACCTAAACCCATTGCAACGACTATAATAATTGCAGATGATAAAAGTGAGTCACCGTTCAAATTTCTAACCTGATCCACAAGTGAAGTCTTTTCTTCTTTATCTGCGCTTTTATTGAGCAGGTTATTCTTTCGAATCAAACGCATTGCTATTGGATTACCAGTCAATGAGCCCATTACCAATCCAAAGGTTGCAGCAGCCATAGCAGCTGTAGCTGCACCTTGTACGCCTGCTTGCTCAAATAGAGGTCCGAAGGCACCTGAGGTTCCGGGGCCGCCAACTAATGGAGTGGAACCGGTGGCTAGTCCAATGTATGGATGTAAACCAAACATTTGAGCCATACCTATACCAAGTAAATTTTGCATTATTACGAGCACTATACTAATGGATAAAAATATAATTACCTGAATTCCGCCTTTTTTCAACAGCTTGAGACTCGCTGTAAAACCAACTGTTGTAAAGAATCCTATAAGGAAAATGTTTTTTAGAGATTCGTCAAAAACAAATGTTAAGGTCTGTGTTGAATATCCGATTAATGTGATAATTGAGAACAGTATACCGCCGATTACCGGTGCAGGAATACAAAAACGCTCAAGTATCTTAATTCTTTTTCTTAAAAAATCACCAACTAAAAGTACTACTACTGCTAAGGCTAGTGTTTGAACTGCATCGAGTTTTAATTCCATGTACATTCTCCTCTCTTTTGTGAAAAAACTAGTAATGATGATAGGTTTCCCGGCAGCTAATGATTAGCTTGTCCAGAAATGGTTAAAATATTAACAGTCCCGGACGGTTACTGAGAAACTACCTCGACTTTAAAAGTCAACCTTGAACGTTGATTACATATGGTTTATAAAACATTCAAGTTCACATAATCTTATTATAACATAATTAGATGCGATTGCAAGTGTTCTGAATAAAGCAATTGAACGAATTGTAGTTTACAGAATATATAGAAAAATGATATGCGTAAACTCAAACTCTTGAGCATTTTTGATATTGTATTTAGGAGTAGGTTTTGAAATATGAACATCGTTACAAAAGTTAAAAATAACAGAAGCTTCAGAGTATGAGGCGAATTTTGATAAATGAATAATAGATGCGGCAATACATATCATGAGTGTAAAAAACTTCTTGTTGATTCATATGAGATAACCTAGTATAATTACAAATACAGAGAACAAAGTACTGAAATACTCGTCAAGCTTTTATTTTGAACCTACATTACATTTACGGGAGTTCAAAATTTAGCGGAATATATCAAGCCCATAGTAAGTCCAAGCGTGGCAGGGGAAGATAGAAATCACTGTGCGAACACCCACCTATCGAGAGATAGGTGTCAAAATCAAAGCAACGACTTTTCGGTATTATTAATGTATTTTTGGCTTAAATACTATATGTATTTAAGCCTTTTTTGTTTGCCATTTGCGAAGCAAATCCGGCTAAAGGCGAAGGACTCGATGTCCTGAGCTTTAATAAGGTTTAGATTCACTACATGAAAGCGATAATCTTAGTCAATAATATAAATGCATTGTTCAAAATGATTAATTTGCTAAATTGAAGGTGTTAATTTGGATACAGAAAGAGAATTAAAACGGGTTGGAACACATAACGGAAGGTTTCATGCAGATGACGTAATGGCAACTGCCATATTGAAGGAGCGCTTTGATATAGAGCTTACAAGAACCAGAGACATGGAAGTGCTGAAAGCCTTAGATATAGTTTATGATGTGGGAGACGGGGAATTTGACCATCATCAGGTAGATAAGGAATATAGAGAAAACGGAACTCCCTATGCCGCCTGTGGTCTTATTTGGAGAAGCTTTGGCAGGGATGTGATACAGCTAAATGAGCCCTCTTTGGCAGAGAAAGAGGTAGATGAGATTTTCCGTCATATAGACAGAAACCTGATAGAGGCTATAGATGCATCAGACAATGGCATAAGATCCACTGTCACAATTATCCCAACACTGAATGTATCTATGCTGCTGTCAGACTTCAATCCGCCATGGGATGCCAATGTGGAGAATGAGGACAGCTATTTTGATGAAGCGGTTAAGTTTGCCCATATTATACTGGGTAACGTGATAGCACAGCAGATTTCAATCGTAAAAGCTAAGACAAATATTATAGAAGCTTATGAGAAACGTCCCAGACCGGAGCTGCTGGTATTGGACAGAACATACCCCTGGTCCAGGATATTAAGCCGGATAGACAGAAATAGAGAGGTGCTTTTTGTTGCTTTTCCCAGAGAAAATGAGTATTTGTTGCAGACAGTAAGAGGAAGCGGCGGCAGCATGGGAAACAGAAAAAGCCTTCCTGCTTCCTGGGCGGGCAAAAGAGATGAAGAGCTAAGTAAGATTATTGGCATAGATGACGCTGTATTTTGTCATACTGGGAGATTCATAGCTGGAGCAAAATCCTATGAAAGCATTATGAAAATGGCTGAGTTGGCCATAGCTGAGCCTACAGAGGTACCAAAACGAAAGTTCCTCCGTGTTTTAAGAAAATTTATAAGCAAACAGCTGAAATCAGTGGGACTATAATATAACAGGTAACAGGTAACAGGACAAGGGGTGTTTTATTGTAAAATAATTGCCATAGCTTAACAAATACTATAGAATTTAAATGTGAGTCATTTGAGAACTACAGGAGAAGTTGAGGGGTGGTCTTTTACAATGAGAAACTTTCTTATCGGACAGCACGGAGGCTATGATGAAAACAAGCAGAAAAGGGATTTCAGACAGAATTTTTGGGGAGTGCAGGGCTGCCAGCTAAATGATGAAAAAGAAATACAAAGGCTGGTAAGTGAAGCAAAGACGAAAAATTTCAAGATAGGAGTGCATTTCCCCATGAGAGCAGGGGTTTTTGATTTTAGAGACCCGCTTTTCTTATCCGCTGATAAAGAAACCAGACGTGCGGCTTTTGATTCAGTTGAAAGTGAATTGGAATATCTGAGGAGCATTAAACCTACTTTTGTTTTATTCCACTACCCAAAGCCGGTAATACTTGATGATAGAGTAGATTGGAGCAATTGGCGTTTCTCAGACAGCAGCGAATATGTATATGAGAGTAATTACTCTTATGAAGAGCTGAAGGAGAGAAGTGAGTATTTATTCAAATGGCTTTCGGAAAAGAGCGAGGAGTATAGCTTTATCCCTGTTTTGGAGTTTGATGCATTAAATAAATACATATATGAAAGCACTTTATTGGATGAGCTTTTGGCTGAATATCCTCAAATTAAGCTTTGCCTGGATACCGGCAGACTGCACATTCAAAGCAAGCTGGACAGGAACTTTAACATAGAAGACATATTAAAAAGATTTGCTAAGCATACATATATTGTACATCTTTGGAATGCAAAGGTGACGGATAAGATTGAGCATAATCACTATCCGGTAATGCCCGGTTTGAAGCCGGAAGAAGGCTGGGCGGCTATTGACAGCTTTCTGAAGTCAATTGTAAAAGAGAATATAAACTGTCTATACATGTTTGAGCATAGATCAGACCTCTTGACTGATGAAGAGCTGGAACAATGCTATCAATGGGTCGACAGCTTGGTAAATAATCAGGACAGTTAATAGAAAGCGATACATGAAACGATGTTATTTTGTTCATGTATCGCTTATTTTCATTTAATCCTGCATTTCCTTCCATTTTGACAGAGCACTTGCCATTGCATCGTTGATAGGCTCTTCCTTCTGCTGCTGCTGCATGAATTTCGCTACTGCACGTTTATCACTGCTTTCGGTTTTATCTGCCATACGTTTGTTGAAGCTGGACAGCTTTTCCCTGTATCCGCAGCTGCAGGTAAAGATTTTGCCTTCTCCCTGACCTTTGAGCTCCATTTTCTTATGGCATTCAGGGCAGCGGGCATTGGTAATCTGTGAAACTCCCTTGCGATATCCGCATTCCCTGTCAGAGCATATCAGCATTTTACCCTTTTTGCCCTTGACCTCCAAAAGGTACTTGCCGCATTCAGGGCAGCGCTCTCTGGTCATGTTTTCATGCTTATATGCCTCACTGCTGGCGATTACTGCAGAAACTAATTTAGAGGCATGAGTTCTTATGTGATTCATAAAAATCTTGGAATCAGCCTTGCCTTTGCTAATATCATACAGCTGCTGCTCCCATTTCGCAGTAAGCTCTGCAGATCGGAGCTCTTCCGGAGCCAGACCGATAAGCTGTATCCCCTTTGCAGTAGGGAAAATTTCTTTGCCCCTTTTCTCTATATAGAAGGTGCTGAACAGCTTCTCTATGATATCAGCCCTAGTTGCAGGGGTACCCAAACCGCTGGTTCTGTCCAGAGCTTCACGCAAGGCATCGTCCTCTATGAATTTGCCCGGGTGCTCCATGGCAGAAAGAAGCGTAGCCTCAGTATAGCGTGCCGGCGGCTTAGTCTTTCTGCTAACTGAGCTGACAGTTATAAACTTCAGCTTATCACCCTTCTGTACAGCGGGCAGAGTTTGTTCTCTATCTTCATCATTACTGCTGTCTGAGCTTCCTTTATCATCGTAGACTGACTTCCAGCCCATGGCTGTAGTTACTTTGCCTTTTGCAAATAATTGCTCTCCTTGAGCCTCTACCTTGACTGTTGTCTGCTCATACTGATAAGCAGGACTTAGCACGGCAAGGAAACGGCGTGCTACCAAATCAAAGATGTTGCGTTCTTCTGCATTTAGAGCAGAAAGGTTTACATGCTGCTCGGTAGGGATAATGGCATGGTGGTCGCTGACCTTGCTATTGTCCACCAGCCTGCTGCTTGTATTGATTTTTCCACGCAGCAATACCTGAGCCATAGCTGCATACGGACCTACTGCCATGCTTTTTAACCTATCCGGCAGTGTAGGTACAATATCTGTAGTGATATGTCTGGAATCTGTTCTTGGATAAGTCAAAATCTTATGTCTCTCATACAGGGACTGCATTATAGACAGAGTTTGCTTTGCTGAGTAGCCGTAACGCTTGTTAGCATCTCTCTGCAGCTCAGTCAAGTCATAAGCCAGAGGGTGCGGCTCGCTTTTTGATTCCTTCTTGACATCTGTCACATCTGCTGTCTGTCCGGTAAGTTTTTTTACAATAGCTTCTGCCTTGGCTTTATCGAAAAGCTGAGTATTGCCGCTGTTTCTATCTCTCCAGAATAAGGTGAAACCGTTGGTTTTCGCTTCGATTGTATAATAATCCTTAGGTACAAAGCTTTTAATCTCATTTTCTCTTTGCACAATCATAGCCAGGGTGGGAGTCTGTACCCTTCCTGCGGATAGCTGTGCATTGTATTTGCATGTAAGCGCGCGGGTTATGTTAAGACCTATGAGCCAGTCTGCCTCAGCTCTGCACACCGCAGCTTTGTATAGGTTGTCATACTCTTTGGAAGGCTTTAATTGATTAAAGCCTTCTCGGATGGCTTTATCAGTCTGTGAGGATATCCATAGCCTTTTTATTGGCTTCCTAAAAGCTGCCTTCTCTACAATCCAGCGTGCCACCAATTCTCCTTCGCGTCCTGCGTCTGTAGCTATTATCAGACTGTCAACCTCAGGCTGCTTCATAAGATTTCGCACTACGCTGTACTGCTTTGATGTTTCTTTGATAACAGTCAGCTCCATCTTGTCAGGCAGCATAGGCAGGTCTTCCAGATTCCAAGCCTTGTATTTGTTATCGTATGCTTCCGGATCCGCAAGGGTAACCAGGTGTCCGAGAGCCCATGTAACTATATATTTTTGTCCTATTAAGCAGCCGTTGCCGTTCTGATTGCAGTTCAGCACCTTTGCCAAATCGCGGCCAACCGACGGCTTTTCGGCCAATACCAGTGTCTTTCCCATTTCATAATCTCCTTGAATAAATATTGTCTTGTCTATTAAGTTTACCATTGTGAGGTATTATTTACACTATTTTTTTGCAAAAGAGAAATATGCTATAATAGTTCTAGATCTATATGTTTCGCGCGAAACATTTTACATTATTCAAAGAGCGCGAAATCGTTTACCACTGTTCATAAATCGCACAAAGTACAGTTCTCTTTATGTAAAAACTTTAGTGCGATTTATCTAGCAAAAAATAGGCAGACTATATATAACGCACTAAAGATTCTACATTATTGTCATCCTGAACGCAGTGAAGGAGCTTTTCACAGTTACCTATTAAGATTCTTCACTAGCGTTCAGAATGACAGCATAGGCAGTTGTAATATATTTAGTACGTTACAAACTAATAATACATACAAAGGATATGAGGAGATAAAAATGACAGCTGATTTTAATGAATTAGGATTAAATCAAAGTCTGGTAGACGGACTTAAAAAGCAAAATATTGAGAAGCCCACAGATGTACAGCTTCAAGCAATCCCATTGGCATTGCAGAATAAGGATATTATCGGGCAATCCCAGACAGGGAGCGGAAAGACACTGGCATACCTGCTGCCGATTTTTCAGAAGGTTGACAGCTCCAAAAGAGAGATGCAGGCAATCGTATTGGCACCTACCCATGAATTAGCCATGCAGATAGATAAGCAAATCAAGCTTTTGGCAGAAAACTCTGCATTGCCTGTAAGGTCTGAAGCTATAATTGGTCAGGTGAACATAGACAGACAGATTGTGAAGCTGAGGGAAAAACCTCATATCATAGTTGGTTCCACAGGAAGGATATTGGAGCTTATAAAAAGAAAAAAAATAAGTGCACATACCATAAAGACCATAGTGATAGACGAGGGTGACAGGCTTCTGGATGAAAACAATCTTGGAACTGTCAAGGACATAATAAAAACAACTATGAGAGATAGACAGCTTATGGTGTTTTCGGCTACCATCAACGAAAGAACCTTGAATATATCTAAGGAGCTTATGAAGGAAGCACAGGTTATTAAGGTTCAGGAAAAGCAAATGCTGAATCCCAAGGTGGAGCATATATATGTTGCAGCTGAACAAAGAGAAAAGATAGAAGTGCTGAGAAAGCTTATTGCGGCGCTTAAACCTGCAAGAGGCATTGTATTTATAAATAAGAGCGATGAAGTAGAAATTACTACCTCCAAGCTGAGATTTCACCATATCAATGCCTATGGAATCTTCGGTACCGCAGAGAAGGAAGAAAGAAAAAAGGCGCTGGAGGGCTTCCGCAGCGGTAAAATACAGCTGCTGGTAGCATCGGATATAGCAGCCCGCGGACTGGATATCCAAGATGTGACTCATATTTTCAATCTTGATTTGCCTGAGGACCCAAAGGAGTATCTTCATAGGGCAGGAAGAACAGGAAGAGTAGGAAAAGGCGGCTCGGTTATATCGGTTATAACCTTGAAGGAAGCTGAGCTTGCCAAGAAGTATCAAAAAATGTTGAATGTAAGCATAGAGGAAAAGGAAATATATAAGGGTGAAATTGTTGAACCGGGCAGCAGGAAGTCTGAGACATTTAACAAACCCAAGAAGCGATAAAAATAAAAGGCTCAAGTCTAATAAACTTGAGCCTGTTACCTGACACCTGTTACCTGACACCTGTTACCTGACACCTGTTACCTGACACCTGTTACCTGACACCTGTTACCTGACACCTGTCACGCATCAAGCTGAACATCCTTTGCAAATACGTTGTTCTTCACCATCATTATGAACTCCTCAATAGGCACAGGCTTACTGAACATATAGCCCTGCATATCGAAACAGCCTTGAGACTTTAAAAATTCATATTCATACATATCCTCTACCCCTTCAGCTATTACCTTAAGCTTTAGATTCTGAGTTACGGCGATTATGGAAGCAATAATAGCCTTGTATTTAGCATCGCTTTGTATCTGCTTTACAAACTCCTGAGCTATTTTAAGCGTATCTACCGGAAGCTTGTTCAGATAACTTAAGGAGGAATAGCCGGTACCAAAGTCATCTATAGAAATTTTAACTCCAATCTTCTTTAAATCATTCAGCTTCCTAGTTATATCGGATTCGTTTTGGAAGGCTGCGCTCTCAGTAATCTCAAGGTCCAGCAGCTGCGGGTATACACCTGTTTTCCGAATTATCTTACCGACCTGATGCACAAAATCATCATGCTGGATTTGCTTTGGAGAGATATTCACTCCGATTTTTATACGTTTTATACCCTCTGATTGAAGTTTCTTTGCTTGTGTGCAGGCATTTTCCAATACCCATAGACCGATTTCATTAATCATACCTGTCTCTTCTGCGATAGGGATGAAATCCGTTGGCGATATGCAGCCATATACCGGGTGCATCCATCTGATTAAAGCCTCCGCTCCGGTTATAGCGCCGTTCAATATATTTACCTGAGGCTGGTAGAACAGACAGAACTCATTGTTTTCTATTGCTTTTCCAAGCTCGGTTTCCAGCTCCAGCTTCTTTGAGATAGATTTATCCAGCTCTGAGGTATAAAACTGATAAGTATTCTTTCCGCGCTCCTTTGAGTAATACATGGCAGCATCAGCATATCTCATAAGGGTTTCCTGATCTGCACAGTCATTGGAATAAAGTGAAATTCCTATGCTGCAGGAGGTATATATGTTATGGTCTGATAAATTTATAGGTTTTGCAACCTCGGACAGAATTCTCTCGGCTATTTGCACAATTTCCTGCTTATGAATATAATCCTCAAGAATAATGGCAAATTCATCCCCGCCCTGCCTGGAAATCGTGCAGATGGAGCCTATGGCTTCCTTTAGACGCAAGGCTATAATCTTAAGCATAGTGTCGCCATAGGAATGTCCGAAGGTGTCATTTATAGTTTTGAACCTGTCTAAATCCAGAAGCAGCAATGCTAATGTGCCATTCTTCTTCTTAGTCATAATAACAGATTTCTTCAGACTGTTCTCAAACATCCTTCTGTTCGGAAGACCTGTCAACTGATCGTAAAATGCAATATCGAACAGCTCCTGAGTCCTGTCTGATACTTTAGTCTCCAAGCTGCTGTTGAGCTGCTCCAGGTCTACTATCAACTGCTTGCTCTGAGTGGTTACTATAGCATGTCTCACAGTAATCAAAATAATGCTGAGAGAAGTGCATATCCAAACAAATCTGTCATCAATAAAAATCATAAGTGCGAAGAGGGATACTACGCTGAGTATCGGAAGCGCCACTGTTATCTTCGGAAGCAAGCGCATCAAAGAGCCTTTGTACAGTAAATCATTTTTCTTTTCCGATTCAGTGATGTAGTCTAAACCGGCCAGACCCAGTATCAGAAGATATAGAGCCCACAATGGATCCATTAAGCTTGCAGAGTGATAGCTGTTTGACACTGCCAGATGAGAATATATGGTGTTGGCAGCAAACATTACAAGGAATGCCAGGGCTATTAAATAGAGCGACCGTCTTTCGGGGTCATCTGGCTTCAGAGACATGTATAGATTGATAACAACAAACAAACATATGAGATTACCTACAGGATACATCAAATACAGCAGGTTGAACCAAATATTATCTATATTGATTTTAGCTATCTGAGGCTCTATAGTATAAAGCCATGTGATTGCAATAGCAACGCATGTAATAGTCATAGTATCTACAATAAGCAGCTTAGTCCAGTTGCGGTCTCTTTTCTCTTTTATTTTATTGGACACAGCTATTATGTAGCATAATATACTCGTTCCAGACAAACTGAGATATCAAATAGCTTCCGCAGCCGATTGCCAGCAGAAGCCAAAAGAAATCCTTAAAAAGTCGTGCCTTTAGATGGGCCTTTATTAATATCACAAAAGTAATGGCTGGAGGAATTATTTGTAGAATATCGGAAATTATTGTTTTGTTGGTTTGGTTTCCTTTATAGAGCAGAATCCAGATATAGTAAGCTAGCATGTATAGAACTACTGAAACAACAGCAATTCTCTTCTTTCTTCTATACACTTTTATCCCCCCCCGATTGAATATGCGCAAAAAACATCTCAATTATTTCTATCTATTTATTTATCTATCTATGTATATTTTAAATGAAAATTGTCACAAAAGAAATATAAATTTGAAATTTTAGAAAAATTCGCTAAATTTCCAATTACTTTTGACAAGAGCTACTGTAAATGTAATGTAAAGTTAATATACAACAAGGCTTGTCTAAATTTGTTGTAAAATAAAAAAATAACAAGAACATTAATTATTCTATTGGTTCCAACGAATTGGTATAATTAGTATAAGCTTATAATAATTTACTAAAATGCATGAAATAAGGTTATCGCAGCAGAACGCATTATTTGAGGGGAGGAACATATCAATATCATTATCTAAAAATTTTACACATTAGGGGGAATGAAAGTGAAAAACAGAATGTTTAAATCCGGACTAAGTGTACTTATTGCAGTTTTATTGGTTTTATCCAACATGTTTATGCCAATTAACCAAGCACATGTATATGCAGCAGGTGACGGTACATGGGACAACCCGTTTACCGTTGCGGAAGCAGCTGCCATACAGGATAATCGTGTTGCAGCTGTACAAGGCTATATTGTAGGTCAGCCTACGGCAACGAATACAGTAGTAACAAACGGCTTCCCAAGCGACTACGCTTTGGCTTTGGCCGATACAGCGGGGGAAACTGACATAAGCAAGATGATATATGTTCAAATACCTTCAGCCTTCAGGACTGCATTTGGAATGAAAACAAACCCGGGCAGCATGGGTAAACTAATAAGGGTTACCGGCAATCTGACAGCTTACTTTACTCATTCTGGTTTGAAGAACGCAACCAGGATGGAGGAGGTAAATCTTACTTCTGTTCCGGTAACCGGTGTTTTACTGGATAAGACAGAGGCTTCTATAGCGGTTGGTGCCGCACTGACACTTACTGCAGCAATTCAGCCTGAAAATGCAAGCAATAAGAATGTCACATGGGGCTCTGACAATACCGCTGCTGCTTTAGTAGATAACGGTGTTGTAACCGGAGTTGCTGCAGGTACTGCAACAATAACTGCAACTACAGAAGACGGCGGTTTGACTGCTTCCTGCATTGTAACTGTTACTGAAGCAGTTGATGGGGAAGGCCCTGTAGTGACAAGCCTGACACCTGCCGAAGAAGAAAATACCGGCAGCAACTTCAGGCCTGTAATTGGTGCAAAATATTCTGACCCATCAGGTATAGACCTGTCATCAGTAAAGCTTTATATTGATAATATGGATGTGACAGTAAGTGCTGCTATAACAGAAACTGAAATATCTTACATACCGGAAGCGGATTTAGCTCAAGGAAATCACACTGTAACTCTATATGTTTCTGACAAGCTCCCGGTACCAAACACAACCATAAAAGAGTGGGGCTTCTCTGTAGGAGAGGTCAGCTATAATTTCTACTTCGGACAATTGCACAGTCATACAAACATTTCAGATGGACAGGGAACTCTCGATGATGCCTATACATGGGCAAGAGACGTTGCAGGGGCAGATTTCTTCGCAGTTACAGACCACTCAAACTGGTTTGATAACGATAAACTGGCGAACATAAGCAACGGCTCTGCAAGCTCAGAGTGGATGCAACTGCTGCAAAAGGCAGACGAGTACAATAATCCGGGAAGCTTTGTTGCCATAGGCGGCTACGAGATGACCTGGAGCGGAAGCACAGGGGGATGGGGACACATAAATACCTTCAATACAGCCGGCTTCGAAACACGAAGCAACAGCAGCATGGATTTGAAGAAATACTACGAAACAATAGCTTCACAGCCACAGTCCATTTCACAGCTGAATCACCCCGGAAAGACCTTTGGTGATTTTGGTGACTTTGGCTACTATACTCCGGCTGCAGATTCAGTAGTGCAGCTTGTTGAAGTAGGCAACGGTGAAGGGGTCATAGGAAGCAGCGGATATTTCCCAAGCTATGAGTATTATACAAGAGCCCTTGACAAGGGCTGGCATCTGGCACCTTCAAACAATCAGGACAATCACCTTGCTAACTGGGTAACAGCAAATACTGCAAGGACAGTAGTTCTGGCACCGGCTCTTACAAGAGAAACTGTTTATGATGCAATAAGAAAAATGAGAGTTTATGCTACAGAGGACAGCAATTTGGAGATAATGTACAAGGCCAACGGCAAGCTTATGGGCTCTATACTGACAAGTCCGGAAAGCCTTAACTTGGAAATAAGCATAAATGACCCCGATTCACAGGATGTAATAGGAAGGGTATCGATAATATCAAATGGCGGGCAGGTAGTAGCATCTAAGTATTTTGAAGGCAACACAGCTGAATGGGTACTTACCATGGAGCCAAACAACAGCTACTACTATGTAAGAATAGATCAGGGAGACGCTGATATAGCAGTTACAGCACCTGTATGGACAGGAGAGGTTGTACCTGTAGGTATTTCAGAAGTTACAATATCACAAAATCCTCAAGTTGTTGGAACTCCGGTGGAGATAGCTGCTAATGTATATAACAACGGAGGAACAGCTCTACCAAATGTTAAGGTTGAATTCTACCAAAACATGATAAGTGATGAAAACAAAATAGGGGAAGGTATTATTCCTTCAATAAATGCAGCTGCCAACGGCAGCACAAAAATAAACTGGACTCCGACAGCTACAGGCAATGTAAATATCTATGCCCGCATGATATTGAATTTAGGCGGTCAGGAAAAGGTGTTTACAGGAAGTACGCTTCTTGAGGTTGTTAATCCTGAAGACGTTATAAAGGTTGTAGTTGATGGCGGTCACTATAATCAATATGTAACCGGTGACTATAAGAATAAGATTGAGACCTTGAAGCAAATGCTTAAAGACAGCAAGTTTATGATGGTTGTCAATAATGATGAGCTTACAGCTGCTGATTTGGAGAATGCCAGCATTCTAATATTAACAGACCCGCAAAGCAAAGACGATTCAAAATATGGTCTTTACAGGTCTAACTTCACGGCTGCAGAGATTAGCGCAGTAAATGACTTCTCAGACAACGGAGGCTCGATAATCATTACCTCAAGAGCAGAATATAATGATAAGGGCGCTGAGGAAGCTTATGAAAGTGCAAACCAAGGAAATATGATACTGGAAGCAATAGACTCCAACTTAAGATTTAATGATGATGAAGTTGTTGACTACACTTCCAACGGAGGACAGGAATACAGACTGTATTTCGATGACTATACTTCAACGAAGTACGGACTGACAGATAATATTCCGGCAGGTCTTACCTATAGTGCATACAGCGGCTGCTCTGTATTGCTGAAGGACGGTGGAGATGACACCTTTGTAGATTGGCTTGTTATGGGCCATGATACAACAGGAATATTAGACTCTGATCTTCAGAACGATGCAACACCTGTAGCAAACGGTGATGTAAAATCCCTGGCAGCAGAAATACTTCCAAGCGGAAGCAAAATCATAGTTGCAGGAACCACCTTCTTCTCAGATTTTGAGACAGCAGCAGGCGATAATGCATACTCAAACAAAATGATAACTGAGAAAATACTGAAATGGCTGACTGCTCCGCCGCAAAAGACAATTGCTGAGGTAAGAGCTGACAATAATCTGGACGGCGCAGCGGATTTTTTGGGCAGAAAATTTACTGTTGAGGGCAGAGTAACTGCAGCTTCAAAGGCAGCAGTTACAAATACCGCATTCTTCGATGTGTTGTATGTCCAGGACGAAACAGGAGGCATTACGGTATTCGGTGTTTCTACAAGGGCCGTCCCCTTGGGTGCAAGGGTAAGAATCACAGGTACAGTAGACCAATTTGACGGAGACATAGAGCTTCAATTGTCAAATGAAAATACAGACATCGAAATACTAGACAATAGTATAGTAATAGTGGAGCCCAGAACAATGACAACTGCAGACAGCATGCTGGAAAGCAATGAAGGCTTGCTGGTCAAGGTAGAGGGCTTGGTAACAGGTATGACAGAAAACTCGCTGTTTATAAACGATGGGACAGGAGAAGCCAGAGTATATGTAAACGGCTACATCGGAGATGATACAGGCAATGCTGACATGCTGGGCAAATGGGACAGCAGCATACAGATAGGGGACATTGTAAGTGCAGTTGGTCTGGCATCACAGGATGCAGCAGGCCACAGGATAAGAGTGAGAAACACAGCTGAGATTGTGAAGGTTAAGACTCCTGTAACAGGCATTGAGCTGGATAAGCAATATCTAAGCTTGAGACCGGATACACAAGGAGTACTGACAGCAACGACAATTCCGGCTAATGCATCAGATAATAATATTGTCTGGAAGTCCAGTGATGAAGAGGTTGCTACAGTAGATGCAAACGGATTAGTGACCGCTCATAAGACAGGTATAGCAAAAATTACTGCTGCAACAGCTGACGGAGGCTTTACAGCTGAGTGCATAGCTGCTGTATCCGAGAACCCTGCAACTGAAGTGAGAATCAATAA
>JAQZBM010000052.1 GCA_029238945.1 Clostridia bacterium | reverse complement strand
CAAGAAGAATATATCGGTTAAGTAAACATTAAGTTGTATACCATCTCCCCGAACAAATTGTATACCATGTGTACTTGACAACGGGGGTCGTTCCCTACAATACGGGACGCTGTGGGCAGCGTCCCCTACCTGACACCTGTTACCTGTTACCTGTCACCTAATATATCTTACCTCTTTTTGCCTTGTATTTCCATAGTAATGCATTACTATTTATGCTCCTTTGGGCTGTGTTGCTTAATCCTATTTCATGTGTTAGTATATCATTAATATAATCGTAGGAGAGATAATTATGCAGCACCAAAAGATGTTTATAGTTGATTCTAAGATTCTCCCCCAAGTCTATGAGAAGGTCATAGAAGCGAAGAATCTGCTGAGAAACGACGATACTTTGACCATTCAGTCAGCATGCAAGGCAGTAGGCTTAAGCAGAAGTGCCTTTTATAAATACCGTGACAGTGTCCACGACTATATGTCCAGTGAGAAGGGCAAGATACTGATTCTTTTTATGCTGCTCAGCCATACCCCAGGGGCTTTATCTGATATAATAAACACCTTCGCCTCTGTCAAAGCCAACATACTTACTATAAATCAGACGGTACCTATCAGGGATTCTGCCACCCTGACCGCTACGGTAGATATGAAGTCTATGGATATAAATCCGGAGGAGCTGGTGCAGCTGCTTTTATCCTGCAAGGGCTGCAGGAAGGTTGATATAATAGGGATGGAGTAGAAAAAATAACAGCGGCGTAAGCCGCTGTTTTCATTCTATATATTATTACTGAAGCTTGAACTTGGATATTATATTCTCCAGTGTAGCAGCCATGTTGCTTAAGTTGTTTGCCAGGCTATTGATTTCTTGCATTGATGATGCCTGCTCTTCTGTGCTTGCCAATACGCTTTGAGTGCCTAAGGATGTAGTTTCTGCAATCTCATTTACCTCATCAATTGCATTTGTGATTCTTTCACTTCCACTCTTCAAGCCAAGCACTGATTCTGATACCTTGTTTATATCCTCTGCAACTGTCTGCACTTCTTCTATTATCCTGTTGAAGGTACTATAGGTAGCGCTTATTGCAGTTGTACCTGCTTCCACTTCAATCAGGCCTTGATTCATCGCAGTTACGGTAACCTCTGTTTCCTTCTGTATTTCTACCAGCAGATTCTCTATGTTCTTAGATGCATCTCTGGTTTGCTCTGCAAGGCTTCTTATCTCATTTGCGACTACCGCAAAGCCCTTACCTGCATCACCTGCTCTGGCAGCCTCAATTGCTGCATTCAGTGCCAGCATGTTTGTCTTACCGGCAATGTCTCTGATTACCTTAACCATGCTTGTAATTTCCTGTGATTTATTGCCCAGTCTCTCAACAAGCTTTGACGAATTAACTACATTGTCCTTAATGCCTGTAACCTTTTCGTTGATTATATTTATGTTGCCGGAGCCTTCCTTTGCGATTTGTGCCGCATCAGTAGCCGACTTTGCAACAATCAGTGTTTTGTTGGAGGTCTCCACTACACTATCTGTAATTTCCTTTGTAATCTGTGAAGTCATATTTACCGATTTTATTTGTGATTGTGCGCCCTCCGCAACGCCTTCAACAATTGCTGTTATTTCTTCTGTAGCCGCAGTGCTAACCTGCGCGCCTTCGCTAAGTCTTTGAGACATATCTGTAACCTCAGAAACCGCCACGCTCACTTCATTAATTACTCCTGCCAATGAGTCAGTCATTTGATTGAATGCAAGCTGCAGTTGTCCTACCTCGTCCTTCGCAGTTACCTTAAGCCTCTTGCTTAAGTCCCCGTTCTTGACCTCATTTGCAACCTTAGCCATATTCTTCAGCGGCTTAGCTATCATGAAAGCTAATATCAAGCTTACTAATACTGCAAGGGCTAAAGCTACAGCTGCCATAATAGTTATCTTCTTAGTAGCATTTTCTACAGGTGCCATAGCTTCTTCTACCTCTACTTCTGTAATCATACCCCAGCCGGTTGAAGCTATTTTACTGTATGTTCCGTAAACCTTTTCGCCTTTATCATTTTTATATATCGAGGTGCCTTCCTCGCCATTTACTACCTTTACTGCACCCTCAATTTTATTTTCTGCAGCATTATAAGCAGTAAGTACTCTTTCCTTTATGTTCGGGTGGGCCAAAATCAAGCCCTTCCTGTCTACTATGTAGCCGATGCCTGTCTCTCCGACGTGCATCTCCTTTATAATGTTCTGAATGAAGTCTAAATCCATCTTTGCCACTACAACGGCAGCAGGCTTCTGATACTGGTCCAGTACCGGAGTAGCTATATATACTACCTGCAATTTAGTCCTTTCATCCAGAGTTGTGTCTGATATGTAGCTGGTCCCCTTTATAGCCTCAGTAAACCAAGTCTCATTTGATAGATTCGCACCCTTTAGATTATAATCTGTAGTAAAAATAACCGAGCCTGTACTGTCTACAAAATGTATTGCCTCAAATCTGTTCTCAGCAAGCTTCCTTAAGGCTCGTTCCTGTGCATATGAGTCTATTGAAAGTATATCTACAGATTTTGTAATAAGATCCAAGCTGGTCAGGTTCTCTTTTACATAGTTGTCTACCTTCTCCCGCATGTTCTCATTCATAGCCTGATTCAGCTCTTCGATGTCTTTTGTGATGTTGGTGCTTAAGGTATTCACACTCATAAAAATCGGAACTGTCATGCAAATGATTGTGAACACTGCGACCAGTATGATTCTTCCTCTTATCCCTGTCACTAGTCCAAATATATTAAAGGACTTCAAATCCTTTAAGCTTAACTTGGGCAGCTTAAACTTCTTAAAGTTTGGGCTCTTAAGCTTCTTAAAGTTTGGACTTTTAAGCTTCTTAAACTTAAGCTTTGGAAGTTTAATGTTCTTAAAGAGTGCCGATAAACTGCGACTTGGCTTGGATAGTTTTCTGTCAGTAAATATTGGAACTTTTATAAAACTAGCCTTCCTCATTCTAGCTCCCCCCCTTATTTTTATTGTCCTTTGGCTCTGATATAAAAATTATCTATTATATCAATTTTATATCAATTCCCGACAATAAACAACCCATATATTACTATTACGACTAATTTAAGGGATATTCAACATAGTTTTTTCAATTTTTTAATTATTCTGTTTTAATATAAATCGCACTTATGCTTCTATATCTAAAATAGTTAATACTTTGTGCGATTTATAAATAGCGGAATACAATTTCGCACTATTTGAATCATATAAATTGTTTAGTGCGAAATGTATAAATACGAGCTGATGAAGCTGTCGATGTCTCCATCCATTACCGCACCTACATTGCCTGTCTCTTCTCCAGTCCTGTGATCCTTAACCATACTGTAAGGATGAAACACATAGGACCTTATCTGGCTTCCCCATGCAATTTCCCTGTATTCTCCCTGTAAATCCTCTATCTTCTCCTTCTTTTCCTGTTCCTTCAACTCTATCAGCTTAGAAATCAGCATCTTCATAGCCATATCCTTGTTGCTGTGCTGAGATCTCTCGTTCTGACATTGTACTATTATGCCAGTGGGTATATGTGTTATTCTGACCGCTGATTCAGTCTTATTTACGTGCTGTCCGCCTGCTCCGCTGGCCCTGTAAGTATCAATCCGCAAGTCATCCGGATTTATGTCTACGCTGACACTGTCGTCAATTTCAGGCATTACATCTATTGACGCAAAGGAGGTATGTCTCTTACCTGCCGCATCAAAGGGCGATAATCTGACTAAGCGATGCACTCCTTTTTCCGACTTCAGGTAGCCATAGGCGTTTTCACCTTCTATATGCAAAGCGGCGCTCTTGATGCCCGCTTCATAGTCCTTCTGCATATCCAGTATCGTCACTGTATAGCCCTTTTTATCCGCCCATCTCGTATACATTCTAAGCAGCATTTCAGCCCAGTCCTGTGCATCAACACCTCCTGCGCCTGAGTGTATCGAAAGAATTGCGTTGTTATTATCATACTGTCCTGTCAGAAGAGTCTCTATCCTCATTTTTTCTATGTCTCTATTGAAGGCATCGAAAACCTCAGATACCTCATTTATTATCGATGCATCCTGTTCCTCTACGCCCAAGTCAATAAGGATATGAAGGTCTTCATATTCTCTTTTCAATGCTTCGAAGCGTTCTACTTTATCCTTCAAGCTCTTTACTTTCTTCAGGATAAGTGCCGCCTTTTCAGCATCATTCCAGAAGCCTTCCTGCTGCATATCCTGCTCCAGCTCCTGCAAGCTATCCTTTATGCTTCCAATGTCAAAGTGACACCTCAATCTCATTTATTGTTTCTTCCAGCTTTTTAAGCTCATACTTGTACTGCTCCAGCTCAAGCATGTTATCCCTCCTAAAAATATATATTAGTCTCTGGTGGAACGAGTGGGGTCTGCAAAGGAACAACACGGGGGTTGTTCCCTACAGTGGTGACACGGCTGCTGTGCCTATTATACGGGTCAGCATGGAAACTGATCCATACACGGGCAATGCGGGACGCTGTGGGCAGCGTCTCCTACCTGTCACCTGCTTTTGCGTCTGGCGCAAAAGCTTATACAAAAGGCAGACATAGTCTGCCTTTTACTTTATTTATCTGCACCGCAGCATTTCTTATACTTCTTACCGCTTCCACATGGACATAAGTCGTTTCGTCCAATCCTGTCTTCCTTAACTACAGGCTTTCTCACGCTTTCCTCTTGATTTGTTGTAACAGCTTCAGCCACTTGTTCTCTCTCCGGAAGACGATTTACGTTTGCATTTAAAATATACTTTACAGTGTCCTCCTTGATACTGTCAATCAATTGTGTAAACATGTCATAGCCTTCAATTTGGTAAGCTTGAACAGGGTCCTGCTGTCCATATGCGCGAAGTCCGATACCTTCCTTCAACTGGTCCATAGCATCTATATGGTCAATCCACTTAGTATCAACAACCTTAAGAAGTATAACTCTTTCAAGCTCTCTCATGGTTTCTGTACCAATTTGCTGTTCTTTATCCTCATAGAACTTAAGCGCCTTCTCAATAAGCTGTTCAATCAGTTCTTCTCTTGTAAAGCTAAGAAGCTGCTCTTGCGTAAAGGCATTCTTGGGAAGGAATATTCCATGCAGGAATTCCATTAATCCCTTTAAATCCCACTCTTCCGCATATTCGCTTCCGACAGTATAGGTTGCAACAGTACTGTTTATGATATCTCTTATCATTTCTTCTACATTTTCCTTGATGCTGTCGCCCATAAGAACCTTTCTTCTTTGGCTGTATATTACTTCTCTTTGCTTGTTCATTACGTTGTCGTACTGCAGCACATGCTTTCTTATGTCAAAGTTTCTTCCTTCTACCTTCTTTTGAGCATTTTCAATGGACTTAGATAGAAGCGAGTGCTCTATGTTCATCTCATCATCCATGCCCAAGCTCTCTACTATGCCCATCAGCTTCTCTGAGCCGAACAGTCTCATCAAGTCGTCCTCTAGAGATACATAGAACCTGCTTGCTCCCGGGTCTCCTTGTCTGCCTGAACGTCCTCGGAGCTGGTTATCTATACGTCTTGACTCATGTCGCTCAGTACCGATTATCATAAGTCCGCCCAGGTCCTGCACGCCTTCACCCAGCATAATGTCAGTACCACGACCTGCCATGTTTGTGGATATGGTTACGGCACCCTTTTGTCCGGCTAATGCAACAATTTGAGCTTCCTTCTCATGATACTTTGCATTCAATACCTCGTGAGGCACGCCTCTTCTTTTCAGCATAGTGCTTAGCATTTCTGAGTTTTCTATAGATATGGTACCTACAAGGACCGGCTGTCCCTTATCATGCAGCTTTACTATCTCTTCCACTACGGCGTTGAATTTACCCTTTTTATTCTTATATACGGCATCAGGCAAGTCCTTACGCTGTATCGGTTTGCTGGTTGGTATCTCAACAACATCCAGGTTGTATATTGCTCTGAATTCGTCCTCTTCAGTTTTCGCTGTACCAGTCATACCTGCCAGCTTGCTATACATTCTGAAGTAGTTTTGGAAGGTTATTGTTGCAAGAGTCTGAGACTCTCTCTCCACCTTAACGCCTTCCTTTGCCTCTATAGCCTGGTGCAAGCCTTCGCTGTACCTTCTGCCAAACATCAGACGTCCTGTGAATTCGTCAACGATTATTATTTCACCGTCTTTTATGACATAGTCTATATCCTTTTTCATAAGGTTTCTGGCCTTCAAGGCTTGATTTATATGATGGTTTATTTCCATGTTTTCCGCATCAGCAAGGTTTTCTAAGCTGAAGAATCTTTCAGCTCTCTCAACTCCCTGCTCTGTGAGAATAACTGTATGCGCCTTCTCATCAATAGTGAAGTCGTCTTCGTTCTTAAGTCCTTTGACAAAATTGTCTGCTATATAATAGAGCTGTGTGGACTTTTCACCTATACCGGATATGATAAGCGGTGTTCTGGCTTCATCTATCAATATGCTGTCAACTTCGTCTATCAGCGCATAATGAAGGTCTCTCTGAACCATCTGCTCTTTATAGATAACCATGTTATCTCTTAGATAATCGAAGCCGAATTCATTGTTTGTTCCATAGGTTATGTCGGCTCCATAAGCCTTCTGCTTTTCATCAGATTCCATACCATGTACGACTAAACCTACAGAGAGTCCCAGGAAGTTATATATCTTACCCATCAACTCACTGTGGTATTTTGCCAGATAGTCGTTAACAGTGATTAGGTGCGCGCCCTTGCCTTCCAATGCGTTTAGGTAAAGCGGCAGTGTAGCACCCAAGGTTTTACCTTCACCGGTCTTCATTTCGGCTATTCTTCCCTGGTGAAGCACTATACCGGCCAACATCTGCATTCTGAAGTGTCGTTGACCAATTACTCTTATAGCAGCTTCTCTAACTACTGCGAAGGCTTCCGGCAGTATGTCATCCAAGCTTTCGCCCTTCGCCAGTCTATCCTTGAACTCGGGAGTCTTTGCCTGGAGCTGTTCATCGGACAGCTCTTTCATCTGCGGCTCCAGCGCATCTATCTCATCTACGATTTTCAATAGCTTTTTTACTTCTCTATCATTTGGGTCTCCAAAAATTTTCTGCAATAATGACATTTCAATCTCTCCTTCTTATACTACCAGTACTTAGACATCAGTTTTTTCAATGCTTAATTATTATACTGCAAGGAAAGATTAAAAAACCGTTGCTCTCCAAATGTTGTTTTGAGCAATTTGGTTATTTACAGAAAGTACTGCTATGCTTAAAATTCCAAAAGCAAAGCTGATACTTACATAGTTTGATATATTTGATACAGCAGCAATGTGCTGGATATATGAACTGAAAGTATCTTCTTGTTCTGCCTGTCCTTTGGCCTTCAGCTTGCTCATTTCCCTAGAAAGCAGATGGTTAACCCTTACAAAATAAGGTGATTCATTGCTTTGTGAGACTAAGACTGCAGCTCTGCCGTATTCATCAGTAACCCCTGACATGACGGCAAATACCATGAAGACAAAAGCAAAATATTTATTTATATTTAAATGTCCTTTTGAATTCATCATAAACACTCCAAATCAGACTGTACATAACATTAATATTATCTTATCTATTTTAGCACAACATATGTCTGTTAACAACTTAAAGCTTCATGGATTCTTCACTGCGTTCAGAATGACGTTATATAAAAAAAGGTTTATGACAATTGCACCATCATAAACCTTTTACTATGTTTTTACCTGATTTTTTCACCATAACTTCTTGCAGATAAGCAAACACACCCGCATACATCAGTATATCTCCGATGCTGAACACCTTGGGTCTGGGATATGACTTAGGCAAATAAAGGACATCACTTAGGAAAGTCAGGATGGTGTCTTTTGTTGCCAAGGCATGAGTTGCAACCTGACTGTTCTGCATATTGTTCAAATCCTCTATTAATCCTGCTCTCAGCAAAGCCTCTTGTGATACCGGCATTTGACCGCCGTTTAACATAATTACGATAAAGTTCAATATGGTTCCTATCATTATCAGCTTAAATGAAAATCTGTCAATATTAAAGTACATTCCTATGAAAAGCAGAATGTAAGATGTGAGATGTATATAAAGAATGTTGTCTCGGAAGAATCCGAAGCCTCTGGCTGTCATGAAGACTGCTGTTGACTCTACAAGAAAAGCTGCTACCAACAGATACCACTTATGAATCTCTGCTTCCTTCAGATTTGACACCTTGCCTTTTCGGAGCTTTCCTACAATCAAAGAGATGATTATGCTCTCAATTATCATTTCCTATTCCTCTCTTTTTCCTCTATCATTCTGATAAACTCATTTGCAAAACGGGGGTTGAAATGCTTTCCGCTTCCCTCTGCAATAATAGCCAGAGCTTGGTCTACACTCATGGCATTTCTATAGGGGCGGTCTGAGGTAACGGCATCATATACATCAACTATGCCAAGGATAGCTGACTCCGTGCAAATCTGTCCCTGTCTTTTGCCATTAGGATAGCCTGTGCCATCCATTTTTTCATGATGGTCCAGTATGATTTGTGATACCTTCTTCAGATATGCTATGCCATTTATGATTTTAACTCCATTTTCAGGATGCTGCTTTATCTTGTCAAACTCCTCTTCGGTAAGCCTGCCCGGCTTGTTCAGTATGCTTTCCTCAATGCCTATCTTGCCTATGTCATGAAGGATTGCAGCCATTTTCAGATTCTCAACCCTGTTGTAAGAAAGCTTCAGCCTTTTTCCCAATTCAACAGCATATTCACTAACTCTCATAGAGTGTCCCTGTGTGTAGGGGTCCTTCACTTCTATAGCCTGAGACAAAGCCTTCACAGTATCTACATATATATTACGCATGTTAATATACAGCTTGTAAGAATATCGTGCAAGCAGGAGAGGTCCTAGAAAAAGCAGTACGCCCAGGAGGTCATACTCAACATAAGCTATAGCCATGAGGATGCCAAGAGGTGCAACGTACACAATATTTCTACCCGCCCAAGACACATTGCTTATCCAACAGTCAAAAAAAGCTTCCCCTGTAGCTATGGACATAAGTCCTGATATAATCGTCTCATTAATTACTGTATATACTAAGGCACAAGCTATCAATGGCAGTAAAAAACTATTGTAATCTATGCTGCCCGTTCCCCCGCCAAGAAGCTTATAGAAAAGTCCTGCTATTCCTGCAGATATAAAGACATTTGCACCGTTAAATAAGGTTTTATATAATGGGTAGTTAAATATATGATATCTCATACCATTAGCCTTGACTGTTCTAAGCATAATACCTAGACTAGCAATCAAAGCTGCTTCTGGTACTCCCAGCACTAAGATTGCAGCTAAGCCTATTGCAAATCCCATAGAAATAGCCCCTTCATCAGGAGTCAGTATTAGAAGAGACTCAGCTATAATTGACAGCACTGCGAATATTATAAAGCTTCTAGTATCTATTAAGGTAACTGTAATAATGGAATAAATGAGATATGTAATGCCTAACAATACTACAGCAGTCGTATAAAATTTCAGCTTTTTTGACATTACTTCGCCTCCTAAACAAATCAATGAATTTGGCCGACAAATATTATTAACTTTCTTAATTTATTAAGGTTTAGAACCAGCTATGATGAGCTCCCGCTGCCAGAAGCATTGAAAGGATTGTTAATATAACACCAGCTATTCTTCTCATGGTTGTCCTCCTTAAACTTAAGGCTCTGTCTTTTCGCTAGTCAGACATGCAAACACTTCGCTAAAAGAAAATCTTTTGTCGGCCAAAAATTAACCTATTATGCTGATTTTTCTGTTTACAGCTGCCAGTACAGCCTTGGCAACAGCCTCGTTCTCCTCAGAGTTTACAAGACTGCAGCCTGACATCAGCTCTTCTTTATCATCCATGGCAAAGCCGATAACACAGGTTAAAAGCTCACCGCTTGAAATTGAAACAATCCTTATATCCTCAAGATAAAAGGATTGCCCGATGCCAAGATAGCCTTCTACTGCTATAATCGTTGCTTCTGCAATTGCCTTGAACTTATTGCTTCTCGACTTTACTCTTTTTATTTTCCCTTCAAATATCCTACCATCATATGACAAGGTTACAGTCACTTCTATCGAATTATCGATATTCTTGACAGAAACACCATCCAGCTTCAATCGAACTTCCTTTACATCATTTTCATCTATCTGTGCTATGCTGATTATTTTATAATCTATAGTGATACCAAGCTTAGCACTGATAGCCGATTGTATATCTCTAACCAGCTGTTTGACGTTCCTGTTCATTCCCGACAGGACATGAATTTCCACAACTTCATTTTTTTCATTGCATACTACTGTGCAGTACTTAATATCTGGAAGCATGCACACAAGTTGCTTAATTTCTTCTGACAAACTGCTTTTTATACTATTCAAAGATATCCCTCCCCGGACATATTACAATAATTTATTCGACTCAAAATATCAAATACCTTCCTTAATAAGAATTTATTGTATAATTATGCTTTATATGTAAACTGGACTCAGCAAGATTTTCAGGTGATGATTGAACGCAAAAAAACAGCCGATTTCTCGGCTGTTTTTTGCTTTAAAATTCCGGTTCGATTAAACCGTAGTTTCCATCTTTTCTTTTATAGATTACATTTACTTCTTCAGTATCAGAATTTGAGAATACGAAGAAGCTATGTCCCAAAAGCTCCATTTGCATTGCCGCTTCCTCAGCAGGCATAGGCTTTATAGCAAATCTTTTAGTTTTTACTATCTGAACTTCATCTTCTTCCTCGTCTGCATTACTTTCAAACAAGGTATCAAATCTAAGATCCATATCCTTAAGCTTTCTTTCTAGCTTAGTCTTTTGCTTACGAATCTGCCTCTCCAATTTCTCCATGACATTGTCTATAGAAGCGTACATATCATCGGTAGCGTCTTCGCCTCTTAGTATAATCCCGTTAAAGGGTATTGTGACCTCAAAGATATGTCTGTCTCTCTCAACACTTAAAGTTGCGGTTGCTTCTGTATCCGCTCCAAAGAACTTATCGAATTTGGTGAGCTTCTTAATGACCCTGTCCTTTAAAGCATCTGTGATGATTATGTTTTTCCCTGTTACTGTAATACGCATATATATCTCTCCTTTCGCAACTATATAAATCGCACTCAAGCTCCATATAAGGTTTAAATTTGCTTTGTGCGGTTTATAAACAGCGGTAAACAATTTCGTGCTGTTTGAAGATTTTGGAACGCTCAGCACAAAACGTTTAAATGCTACCGGTTATATTTATTTTATTCTACAATGCAATAAATAATCCTGCCATTTTTTATTTTTCACGCTAAAAATAATTAAATATTCTGACATTTTTCGCTATTGTTCAGAAGTCATCTAATTTTCGTACACATATCCCCAATTAATGAGTCGTAAATATTATGTAAAGCGAACACAGTAAGAAATTGTAAGCTGCCGTCGCAGCAAAATCAATGTGTACAACTGAATACATTTTCCACAAAATTATACACACTAATTTTATGTTTTCTGTGGATAATGTGCATAAGTCTGTTAATAACTTGCACTTAGCCTATTCATCTTGTTAAAAACATGTGAATTCATTCTTAATTATTTTGTTGATAAGTCGAACAATTTGTGAACATTTTCGACATGCACTTTAAAGTATTCGTCGGTATTTGACAACTGAACAGATTTACGAAAAATATGCGCTAGGTGTCAGGTGGCAGGTATGAGGTGTCAGATGTGAGGTGTCAGGGAATGTAGGGCGCGGACCTATGTGTCCGCCCGTTGTATGCGCTGGTGGTTTTTATGCGCATAAAAAAAGCCGCTAAATAGCGGCTTATTATTAACTATCTTCTTGCGTCGAAGCAGTTCTTGCAATATACTGGTCTTGCACTTGTTGGCTTGAATGGAACTTGTGTTTCACATCCGCACTCAGCACAAACTGCATCGTACATTACTCTTTCTCTCTTTGCTCCTCTGTCTCCACCAGCGTTCTTTCTAGCACTTCTGCAGTCCTTGCATCTTGCTGGCTCATTTTGGAAGCCCTTCTCAGCGTAGAACTCTTGCTCTCCAGCTGTGAATACGAACTCATTTCCGCAGTCTTTGCACACTAAAGTCTTGTCATTGAACATGTAAAAATCCCTCTTTCCTTCTAGGTTTGTGTTGGTGACTAGAACTATTCTGGGATTTCAATAGCCAAGACTTCGTTCTACCAAGCACACATAACCTCAAAATTTTGTATGGCATACTCTTCTAGCTGACCTGGTTTTTGCCCCCACACTCGCCGTCCGGAGTTTTCGCTACCAACACTTTTGTCCCTCACTACTTACCCTCTCAGCAAATATCAGCAGTGTCCTGCCGGCTGGACGGACTTACTATCTAAGCCGCACCATGATCGCAGTGCTTTGCTCTGCTTACGTGGATCGCTTTGCCTGCGGCTAGCGTCGATTTTCAACCACAGACCTAGTTGATACACCATATCTATCATAATTATATTACTATATTTGCCACATTTCAAGTACTTTCCAATAGTAAAGTATTTTTTTATGCATTTATGCATAAGGTGAGTCTATCATCACAAAGACAAATATATATAAAGAGAACTGTACTTTGTGCGATTTATGAACAGCGGTAAACGATTTCGCGCTCTTCAGAGTAAAATCTCAGGACATCGAGTCCTTCGCTTTTAGCCAGATTTGCTTTGCAAATGGCTCTGAATAATGTAAAATGTTTCGCGCGAAACATATAGTATAATGCAGAATCCTTAGTACGTTACCTTTAGCTAAAAAGTTTTACTTTTTCCTGTCTATATATATACCGTCGCTTTGCACCATAGGTGTTTCGTAAGCTTTTATAGAGCGCTTGCCTGTGTTGATTTGCCTTAGTTCTTTTTTGACCTCGTTAAATATGTCGTTGAGCTTTTCTCGGTTACTGTTTTCAAGCTCCATTATACTGCGTGCAAGCTTCATTATGTCGTCTATATAACTCTTCAAGGTCTTAAGCTCAGGATACCTGTTTACATCGATTCTATCCGGTCTGTCCAGCTTCAGTTCATCCTTCAACTGACTATAGCTATCTAGAAAAGCCTTATCCAGTTCATCAATGGTATCTATAATCTGCTGCTTTTTCTGCACCAGTGCTTCTATATTGCCAGCCTTATTATTTTCTATATCCTCTTTCTGAAGAACTGTTACGTTATATATCTCCTTAAATAGCTTTAGCTTTTGCTCTGTTATTTGGTTCAATCTGCTTATTAGCTGCATATTCATTTAATCCTCCCGGTAAACAGCAGGACAGTATCCTGCTATTTGTTCACGTCCTGGTGTTTTGCCAGCTTCATTGCCTGTACCCATGTGTCCCGCAGCTGCTCTGCAAACATCAGCATCTCTTCCAATATGGCCTTATCCTTCTTCAGGTTAGCTTCAACAAGCCTCGTATACATATAGTCATATAATGACATAAGTCCTGCGGATACTTCGTAATTCATATCCAGAGTACTCATAAACTCCACTATTATGTCTTGAGACCTGTTAATATTATTATTTGCCTTCTCTATAGACTTTTCCTCTATACCCAACTTTGCCAGATTGAGGAATTTTATCAGACCATTGTACAGCATCAGAGTAAGCTCTTGGGGGCTTGCTGTTTTCACCATATTATTCTGGTATTGCTGATGTGCATTGTTTTTGTTAAATGCTTGGTTATTATTTATAACTTGTTCTGCTTCGTTTTGCTCTGTCGCGATATGTATTCTATTTCGTTGAAATTGACCATATAAATCATTTGTTATAGCCATAAAATCTCCTCACCTTTCTAACTATTGTCCCCCGCCCAGCTGCTGAGCTATCCATGCCGATTGGCTGTCCATCTGGCTCATAGCCCTCTCCATGGCAGCAAATTGCTGATAATAGCTGTCTTCCTTATCGTAAAGCTTGTTCATGAGGTCATCGATTATCCTATCTTTTTTCTTGATTTCTTCGTCAATAATGTTTGTGGTCTCAGTTAAGTCCCCTACTATGCCTGCCTTCTCGAGAAGGGCTCCCTTTCTGCCGTACTGATCTCTTGTCTGTCTTATATTATCCTGCAGGATGTCATACAATCTGTTGACGATTCCGTTTTCTGCATATCTGTCAGCTCTGCTTCCGGTTCCGTTGATTGTATCATCGTATGAAATGGAGGACTCTTTCGTAAATATACTTATAACCTTATCCGGAGTACTCTTAATCGCTTCTTTCAGTTTTGCCTCGTCTATGGTAAGTTTGCCTCTGTCGCTGTAGCTTGAAGTCTTGATACCAATAGAAGCTAAGCCGCCTTCGATGCCGTTAATAGACTCAAACAATGCATTCCTCATGCTGGTTTCAATATTTTTCAACGTACTGTCATTGCTTAGCAAA
>JAQZBM010000051.1 GCA_029238945.1 Clostridia bacterium | reverse complement strand
TTTTGTAAGCTTATTGCTGCTTTATCGGTATCTTGAAATCCCCTTTTATCCTGTTGGGATAATCGTTAAGCATAACCTTAATAGGGCTTTTCCAGTCTGTGTTCTCAATGGTTATGGATATTTCCTGGGTGGAATCTTCACCTGCTCTGTAGGAGGATGAGGAGCTTAGCTGCTTAAGCTGCTTTCCTGTATCATCATATACACCTGCGGCAGATATTTGATATCTGGTCTGATTTTCACGGAACTCATCTCCATCCAGCAAAAAGGTTAAAGTAGTCTCATTCGGCAATCTTGTGATAGACTTGAGAACCAGCCTTTCGTCAGGAGCCTGCAAAAGCTCCTCTTTATCAATATCTACAAGCATATAGGACTTATCCTTATCCAGGGCTCTTATGCTGCCTATTTGGAGATACAGATCTTCCGGCTTGCTGAAGTAGTCGCTCTCAAAATACAGCATTATTTCATTATCACTTATATGTGATGCATATACATCGTTCATTATTGTAGGAAGTATCTCGCCCTTTGCATTTACTATTTTCGCATCCTCAAAGTTGAATATCTTCATGGTGTTATCCTCAGCGAAGCTTATATCTACGGCTATTCTTGTGGGGTAAACAGTTGTCCTGTTTATAGTAATTCTTTGGCCTTCAACCTCAATTGTCTTATTTACTTGATAAACCTGCTTCATGCGCTCAAATTTGCTTTTATCAATAGGGATATCTACTTCCCATTTGTAGGGCAATGGGTTTGAACCTATATTCGGGTAAAAGCTGCTTTCACGAAACTCTGCTTCTAAATGTACTATATCAGGTATGGTTAGACCTTCTGCGAAGCTCACATTAATCTTATCCTGGATTTTCTTAGCTTCAGCTTTATCCGCCATGAATCCCAAGTTGTAAGAGGCTTCCAAGTTTTTGCCGTATTTATCTGTCAACTTTACATTATACATATCCAATGGTTTATACTTACTGTTATTTCCTATTGTATAGAAAATAATCATTCTTGCTTCATCTACAATCACACTGTCTACAGTGAACTTGATTCCGGCATGCTCGTCAGAGACTCCGATGTTCTGAACAAAGTTATTCTCTATCGCAGCCTTAAGACCTTTGTCATAGTTGACCAGCTTTACGATATATTTGAGCACCGGCACATCATCCAGATAATCTGCAAAGACAGGAGATATCCTGGAAGCTGCAGCTAATAAGAATAGTGCAATGGCAGCAGCCGTGGCTGAATATCGCAGTATTATAGCAGCCTTTTTTGCTTTTGGCTTGGCTTTAATTCCTTGCAAAATGAAATCATCAATATTGCTTGGGATGGTTATATTGTCATAATCAGTTTTCAGTTCTAGCAGCAGCTTTTCTTCCTGCATCACCATCATCAAACTCCTCCTCTCTAAGAATCATCCTCAATTCCTTCAAAGCTCTGTTCAGCCATGTTTTTATGGTACCTGCGGGTTTTTCCATGACGGAAGCAATATCGTTGATTGTCAGATCTTCAAAGTACTTTAGTATTATTATGCTTTTGTAGTTGGGATTCAGCTTTTCTATTGCATGGTTTATCTCAAGTTTGCTGTCGATATCCTCTTCCTGGCCTGCGATTACGGTATCCGGGAGCACCGCTATTTTCTTCTTCCGTTTGTTCTCGTCTATGCAGTAGTTAATGAGAATCCGCAGGAGCCAAGTCTTGAAATACTGCGGCTGCTTCAGTTTGTGAATATTATTGTAGGCCCTATAGGTAACCTCCTGTATAGCTTCAAGTGCATCCTGATTATTCCTGAAGTATGAATATGCTATTTTATACATCTGCTCCTTATGTTCACATATCAAATTATAGAATGCATCCGAATCTCCTTGCCTGGCGAGCCGGGTTAGCTCAAACTGGTCCAATTCCATCACCTCAATTTTGTGTTTCGCATATTAGACTGTCATTTATGGCATTTGGTTTTGTTATCTATATATTTTTTATAATACATGTTTGAATAGAGATAAAAAAGATACGTTTTACTAAAGCTTTTATTAAAAAATACTTTCCAGCTGAAGCAATTGACAAAGGGCTTGTACTAATAGTATAGTTACAGAGGAAGAAAAAATATGTAAGGGAGGTCAGAATATGCAAAAACCAATAGCAGGCACATTTAACTCGAAATCAACAATCTCATATTCCGACCTGTGTACAGTTATCTAGATAAGTATAGATATGTCCACGGGTCACTATACCCGTGGCTTTTTAATACATAAAGTACGCAATGAAGTCATGGTATGCCTTAATGGGTATGGCATGGCTTTTTTTTGGAGGTGTTAACGTGACAACATTATACGGAGCAATTAAGAGAGCAGCACTGAAGCTTCTGGAGCCTTATTTGGGACTTCCGAGAGAGGTATATGTAATTTTCATATCCAGAATAATAAATGCAATGGGATGCTTTGTGGGACCTTTCCTTACTCTTATATTGACTGAGAAAATCGGCCTTAGCAGAGATGTGGCCGGATACTATATGACTTTGGCAGGTTTTTTATATATGCCTGCTTCATTTGTCGGCGGAAAGCTTGCGGATACTATAGGCAGAAGAAAAGTAATTATAATATTTGATGCCATTGCCATAGCATTTTATATAGCCTGCGGCTTTGTACAGCCGTCAATGAATATGGTTTATCTTATCATGCTGGCAGGCGTTGCTATGTCAACGGCAGGACCGGCCCATGATTCATTGATGGCAGATCTTACTACACCGGAGAACAGGAATGGAGCTTACGCATTGTCCTACATGGGCTGGAACCTGGGCTTTGCGGTAGGGCCGCTTCTGGCTGGCTTACTGTTTGAGAAGCATTTGAACCTGATATTTATAGGAGATGCGCTTACAGCCTTGTTATCCTTGCTATTGATTGCTTACTTTGTAAGGGAAACTATTAATGATACCAAGGAAGACATTATTGACGAGAGCAGAAGCATGGAGCGCAGGGAATCCGGCTCAATATTAGGAGTTCTGCTAAGAAGACCTGCATTAATAATATTTGCATTAGTCATACTGGGCTACAATTTCACCTACGCTGAGTGGGGCTTTATGATGCCAATGCATGTAAAGCAGAACTATGGCGATATGGGTGCAACCTACTATGGATATATGGCCAGCTTTAACGGTATTGTAGTAATAGCTTTCACACCGCTTATCACATGGCTTGTAAGACATCTGACACACATAAGAAAGGTTGTCATAGGAGGCGTCCTTTACGCAGTAGGCTTTGGCATGCTTGGAGTATATAATACACTTGATGCCTTCTTCATATCAGTGTTTGTTTTCACCATCGGCGAAATTGTGCTTTCTATAAGTACCATGCCCTTTATCGCAGACAATACGCCTATGTCACACAGAGGCAGAATGAGTGGTGTACTTGGATTTTTATTTGGCATGGGATATACTATAAGCCCTTTCATTATGGGCAGAGTTATTAATATAACAGGCATAGAGCTTGGGTGGATTTATCTGGGCATATATGTTGCAATATCTGCTTCATGCATGGTATTTGTAAGCAAAGCACTGAAACGGCAGAAGCTTATGCAGCAGGAGACTGTAGAGGCGGAAGCTGTATAATATGATATTGCAGGAATAACTTACTTTTGACGAGCTGTTTTATATTGATTAATACTACAACATTACAATGTTGTAGTATTTTTTTGCAAAAATGTATTTCATTTCTAACATTTTACAGGTAAAATATGTATATGGGTGTGATAAGAAGACTTAGTTATGAAAGGGGTCATAAATTGGAAACACAGGTTGTTGAGACAAAAGAAGAAGTAATAAAGAAAGAGAAACTTTGGAACTTGAACTTCTTACTACTGTGGCAAGGACAGCTGGTATCTGCATTGGGTGATGTTGTATACGAAATTGCATTGGGCTTCTGGGTATTGCAAAAAACCGGTTCAACTGCACTGATGGGTGCTTTGATGGCAAGTGCCGCTATACCGAGGTTGATTATATCTCCTTTCGCCGGAGTGTGGGTGGATAGGCTGAATAGAAGAAATATTCTGGTTGTAACCGATGCAATTAGAGGCTTACTTGTTGTATTGATTGGCATTGCGGCTATTACCGGACATGCGGAAGTATGGATGGTATTTGCTGTTGCTGTAATCTCCGGGGCATGTGCTGCTTTCTTTAATCCGGCAGTAGAGTCAGCATTACCGGATTTGGTTGATAATTCAAAGCTTATGAAAGCCAACTCAGTCTTTTCAATGCTATATTCAGGTTCCAGCATCGTAGGTAATCCTATTGGAGGTTTTATATATCAAACTTTTGGGGCACCATTGATGTTCTTGTTCAATGGTATTTCCTATCTATTCTCCGCTGCGACAGAGGTATTTATAAAGATACCAAAGATAGTAAGACCCTCCGAAGAGCTGCATTTTATGGATGATATGAAAGAGGGGTACACCTTTATCTGGAGGTTTAGAGGCCTGAGAGATTTAATCCTTACCGGCGCTTTACTCAACCTTTTCACTAATATGGGGATGGTGTTGTTCCTTCCTCTGTTTCAGAAGACACCTGAACTGGGACCTGCTAAATATGGAATTGTAATGGGTGCATTGACTGCCGGCATGCTAATAGGTATGTTTATTACTACTGTAGTGGATATTCCGAATAAAAAGAAGCTGTCTATTTTATTAACTAGCTGCTTTGTTTTTACAGGTTTCATGGCGATATTCCCATTGACCAATAGTATAATGCTTATGATGGCGCTGCTTTTAGTCGGAGGAATAGCTAACTCTCTGCTGAACACTATAATAGCGGTATCCTTCCAGCTGTGTGTACCGCAAAACATGCGCGGCAAGGTATTTGCTCTTATGCAGACTGTAAATAGGGGATTATCTCCTATTGGACTTGCATTAGGCGGCATACTGGCGGAGTTTCTGAATATACGATATGTTATTTCAGGCGCCTTCTTCGCAACCTTCATCGTGTTCATATTCTTCTCAATGATGAAGAACCCTAAGGCGTTAATCAGCTTTGACCCGGAGAAACAAGCTTTAGAGGATATAATGTAATGAGAGATAGGCCAAGGCATTTGCTTTGGCTTTTATTGTGAAGCATTTTGATGTGAATAAAAGACTAAGATAGGAGATGGGTATTAAATTGGAAACACAGGTTGTTGAAGCACAAGAGACCGTAGTAAAAAAGGAAAGGCTTTGGACCTTGAACTTCTTTCTACTGTGGCAAGGGCAGCTGGTATCTGCCTTTGGTGATGTCATATATGAAATCGCATTAGGCTTCTGGGTGTTGCAGAAAACCGGTTCAACAGCACTTATGGGTACTCTGATGGCATGTTCCCTTATACCAAGGCTTATCATATCGCCTTTCGCCGGAGTGTTTGTTGACAGAGCCAATAGAAGGAACATTCTCGTCGCAACTGACGCTTTGAGAGGTATCCTTGTTGTAGGGGTTGCTGTAGCGGCATTTACAGGTCATGCACAGGTATGGATGGTATTTGCTGTTGCCATAATATCCGGAGCATGTGCAGCTTTCTTTAATCCGTCAGTAGGATCATCCATACCGGATTTAGTTCCTACCTCAAAGCTTATGAAGGCAAACTCGGTATTCTCCATGATATATTCCGGCTCCAATATAGCGGGAAATCCGGTCGGAGGTATAATTTATCAAGCTGTCGGAGCTCCCTTTATGTTCTTGTTCAATGGTATTTCCTATCTATTCTCAGCAGTGACAGAGGTATTCATTAAGATACCAAGAATAGAAAGACCTCCTGTAGAATCTCATTTTCTGGAGGACATGAAGGATGGATATATTTTTGTATGGAGGTTCAGGGGCTTAAGAGATTTAGTAATAATAAGTGCCTTTCTTAATCTTTTTAGCAGTATGGGAACAGTGCTGTTCCTGCCATTGTTCGAGCAGACACCGGGACTGGGACCTGCTAAGTATGGAATTGCAATGGCTGCATTAACAGCCGGTATGCTGATAGGTATGCTGGTTACCTCCATAGTGAACATTCCGGCAGATAAGAAGGTATCGGTTTTATTAATCTGCAGCTTTGCTTTTTCAGCGTTCTTGGCAATATTTCCTTTAACTAAGAACATTATACTTATGATGGCACTGGGGTTAGTAGGAGGGATGGCAAATTCAATACTTAATGCCATAATAAGCGTAGCCTTTCAGCTGTCTGTACCGCAAAATATGCGCGGGAAGGTGTCTGCGCTTACACAGACAGTTTCTATGGGATTATCCCCTATAGGATTTGCATTAGGGGGCATATTGGCAGAGTTTATACCTGTACCATATGTAATCTCTGGGTGTTTCATAGTTATCTTCATACTGTTCATACCTTTTGCAATGATGAAGCAGCCAAGAAGGTTTATCAGTTTTGACCCTGAGAAACAAGCTTTGGAGGATATAATGTAGTAGTGGCAGACCTATGTTTCGCGCGAAACGTATATATTTTGAGGCATAATCTACACCGCAGTGGATGAAACACTGTGGTTTTTTCTTTTGCATAAGTTTCGCCAGAAAAATACATACTTATTATATTGATGTATATAAATCTAGATTCTGGGAGGTATAAAATGAAGAAGGCAATTGCAGTAATTCTTATTCTGGCACTAGTCTTCAGCTTCAGTGCATGCACTAATACAAACCAAACACCGGAACCCACTACACCTGTACCTACACCATCAAATACAGGTGCGGAGACCCCTGCACCGGGTACAACAACTCCGGCAACCAACTGGAGGGACGGTACCTTTGAAGGAAAAGGGGATAAATGGGAATATGGAGATGAAGATGCTGTAGTAGTAATATCAGGAGGAAAAATTTCAAATATTACCTTGAGGAGGTATACTACTGAGGGGCAAGAGGTAAACTATGAAGAATGGACCGGTGCAGAGGTTGAAGGGCAGAAAAGACCAAATCTGAAGCAGTTCAGAGAAGACTTGGCACAGGCAATAATTGAAAAACAAAGTACCACTGTTGACGATATAGCCGGAGCAACTGTAAGCAGCAAGAACTGGAAGCTTGCGGTAGAAAGAGCTTTAGAGCAGGCAGAGGTTAAATAGCTAGAAGCTTAAGGAGGCAGCCCCATTTTGTGCTGCCTCCTTACATTTGAGAAAATGCATAAAAGCAGGTCATATAAGTAAAATTATATTTAGATATTATCATATGCAAATACTGATGCATTACAAAACGAATAGAGGGATTATATGGGTAAAGAGAAAAGTATAGTGATTCTCGGTGCGGGTTATGGAGGCGTACACGCAGCAAAACGCTTGAATAGGAAACTGGGGAGCCGGGATGTTAGTATTACTTTAATAGACAGGAAACCCTATCATACACTTATGACTGAGCTTCATGAGGTGGCAGGCGAGAGAGTAGAGCCTGATTCGGTGCAGGTCAGGCTAAGCAAAATCTTCGCCGGCTCAAAGGTGAAGGTAGTAAATGATTTTGTACAGAAGATTGACTTTGAGAAGCAAAGTCTTGTTTCAAAGGATACCTCCTATCATTATGACTACTTGATAATTGGCTCAGGTGCGGAGCCTGCTTTCTTCGGAGTAGAAGGAGTCAGGGAAAACGGCTTTACAATCTGGTCAATGGAGGATGCTCTCAAGATAAAACATCATATAATTGAGATGTTTGAAAAGGCAAGCATAGAAAGAGACGCAAAGAAAAGAAAAGCATTGCTTACCTTTGTAGTTGCAGGCGCCGGCTTTACAGGCATAGAGACAGTGGGAGAACTGGCTGAGTGGAAGCACAGGCTTTGCGAGGAGCATGAAATTGACCAGCGTGAAGTCAGACTCCTTGTGGTGGAAGCTATGTGCAGCATACTTCCAATTTTAAGCGAAAAGCTTATAAAACGCTCTGAAAGATATTTGAAAAGCATGGGAATCGAGGTTATAGTAGATGCACCCATTATCAAGGTTGATAAGGATAATGTCACACTGAAGAACGGCGATGTGATAGATTCCAATACTCTTATCTGGACCTGCGGCGTACAGGGCAGTGAGTTTGGCGCAAGTCTAGGCCTGACAATGGGAAAACGCAATAGGGTACAGGTCAACGAGTACATGCAGTCGGTAGATTACCCCAATGTATATCTGGTAGGGGACAATATGTATTTCGAGGAAAACGGAAAGCCCCTGCCGCAGATCGTTGAAACAGCAATACAAACGGGAGAAACTGCTGCGGAGAATATTACAGCAGATATTCTGGGACGGGAGAAGAAGCCCTTCAAATCAAACTATCACGGTATTATGGTCTCTATAGGCAGCAGAAATGCAGTATCTAATGTAATGAATATGGAGACCAGAGGCTTCGCCGCAATGGGTACCAAGCATCTGGTCAACCTGCACTATCTTTGGGGCGTAGGAGGCTTCAGACAGTGCGTTTCATATATAATGCATGAGTTCTTTGATGTAAAGGACCGAAGGTCAATGCTTGGAGGACATTTATCTGCAAGGACGCCTATACTTTGGCTTGCTGTACTTAGGGTATACCTTGGCTTTATATGGTTGTTCGAAGGTATAAAAAAGATACGGGAGGGCTGGTTTGATCCTACCAAGAACTTTGTTGTCACAATGCCAAATGCGGATCAATTGCCGCAGCAGACAGCAGACGCCGTAACCAATGCGACCCAAGTTACACAGTACTGGCCGGAGCCTTTACTGAAGCGGCCTCCGGTCATATATGAGTGGTTCATGGATACTGTAATTGCTCCAAATGCATACCTTTTCCAGGTAGTGCTGGTACTTACGGAAATCGCAATTGGCTTAGCTCTGATAGCAGGTTTGCTTACAGTCTTGGCATCCATCGGCTCACTTTTCCTTTGTGCCAACTTCATCCTGTCTGCAATGGCAGGCTCTGAGATACTATGGCATATTTTTGCCGGCATAGCCATGTTTGGCGGAGCGGGAAGAGCCTTCGGACTGGACTATTATGTCATGCCATGGCTGAAGAACTGGTGGAAAAACACGCGGTTTGCCAGAAGAACGTACTTATACACGGACTAGCAGACATAGTATAAAAGAATATTTAGTTTTAGAGGAATTTGACAATATAAGAAGAAATTAAAAATATTATAATAATTCTAAACTATCACTTATAAAATTAATAAGATGATACAGCAAAAATGAGACACGGAGGGTTATGAATGCAGCTAGAACTAAACAAAAATTATCACGGTTTCATACTAAAAGAAGAAAGACATATTGAGGAGATAAACTCAACAGGCAGATTGTTTTACCACGAAAAAAGCGGGGCAAGGCTGTTGCAGCTTGAGAATGACGATGATAATAAGGTTTTCTCTGTAAGCTTCCGCACACCGCCTGAGGACAGTACAGGACTTCCGCATATATTGGAGCATTCGGTGCTTTGCGGATCAAGAAAGTTTCCCGTAAAAGAGCCCTTTGTGGAGTTAGTAAAGGGTTCTCTGAACACATTCCTGAATGCTATGACCTATCCCGACAAGACCTTGTATCCTATAGCAAGCAAGAATGAGAAGGACTTCTATAATTTAATGGATGTCTACTTGGACGCAGTGTTTTATCCGGACATCTATAAGCACAAGGAAATACTCATGCAGGAGGGCTGGCACTACGAGCTGGAAAACAAGGAGGACGAAATCACCTACAAGGGTGTCGTATATAACGAAATGAAGGGAGCGTTCTCTTCTCCTGAGTCAATACTGATGAGAAGGACGCAGGAAACCTTATTCCCGGATACACCTTATGGGGTAGAATCCGGGGGAGACCCGGACGATATACCTAACCTTACACAGCAGCAGTTTGAAGCCTTCCATAAGAAATATTATCATCCGTCCAACAGCTTTTTCTACTTGTACGGCGACGGCAATATATTGGAGCAGCTGGAATTCATAAACGAGAACTATCTTAAAGATTTTGACAGAATTGATGTGGATTCAGAGATATCTATGCAGCAGCCAATTGGAGAGCTCAAGGAGTTTACAATTGACTACCCAATATCTGCTGAGGAAGATGAGAAGGAAAAGACTTATCTGAGCATGAATTTTGTTGTCGGTACCTCGAAGGATCCGGAGCTTTATCTGGCTGTAGAAGTGCTTGAACATCTGCTGCTTGGAAGCTCTGCAGCCCCTTTGAAGAAGGCGTTGCTGGAGGCTGAGATAGGCAAGGATGTATTCAGCCAGGTTGATAATGGAATACTGCAGCCGATGTTTTCGATAATTGTGAAGAATACTGACCCTGAGAAGAAGGAAGTATTCAGGAAGGTTTACTTCGATACCCTGAATAATCTTGTGAAAGAAGGCATTGAGAAGGATCTGATAGAAGCTTCGATAAACATTAAGGAATTCCAATTGAGAGAGGCGGAATTCAGAAGCTATCCAAAGGGCCTTATTTATAATATAAAGAGTCTGGACAGCTGGCTTTATGGAGAAGACCCATTTATGCACCTGCAATATGAGGCTGCCCTGGCAAAGGTGAAGACTGCTCTTACAACAGACTATTTTGAGCGCTTGATTAAGCAGTATCTCATAGAGAATAACCATAGCTCTATGATTGCTTTAAGGCCTAAGAGGGGTCTGTCGGAAGAAAAAGCAGAAAGCTTGAAAGCGAAGCTTGCGGAGTACAAGAAAAGCTTAAGCCCGCAGCAGCTTGAGGAAATCATCGAGCAGACCAAGGGGCTGAAGGAAAGACAAAACACACCTGACCCGGCAGAACTGCTGGAGACAATACCTCTTCTGGAGCTTAAGGATATAGAACCAAAGGCTATGGAACTGCCCCTTGAGGTTAAGGAGGAGGCAGGCCATAAGCTGCTTGCAAGCCGTATATTTACAAACAACATAGGTTATGTGCAAATGATGTTTGATACCACTGCAGTGAGGCAGGAGCAGATACAGTATATATCTCTTCTTTCTGACATTTTGGGCAAGATAAGCACAGAGAAGTATCCATATTCAGAGCTGTCGAAGGAAATAAACATACACACAGGTGATATAAGATTCGTAGTACAGGTTTATGGCGACAAGAAGGGAAAGAACAAATATTATCCGAAGCTGACAGTTAAGGCAAGGGCTTTGGTAGATAAGCTTCCCAAGATGTTTGAGCTTATAGAAGAAATCACAGGCAGGACAAAGCTGGATGAGAAGAAGCGAATAAGAGAGATAGTAAGAGAAGTAAAGTCCAGGCATGAAATGAGGATTGTGAACGAGGGACATTTGACCTCAGCCAGAAGACTGTTGTCTTACCTATCCGGTCAAGCCACATATATAGAGCTTCTGACAGGAATCTCGTATTATAAGTTCCTGGCTGATATTGATAAGAATTTTGAAAGCAGGATAGACGAGGTAATCAGTAAGCTTAAAGAGGTCTATAAGCAAGTTTTCAATGTAAACAACCTGTTGACCGGCGTTACATGCGGGCAGGAGGATTACGACGCCTTCCTGAAAAGCTATGGAAGCTATGTGAAGACACTGCCGGCAGATAAGGTGAAGCATTTTACCTATAGCTTTGAAATGCCTGATAAGAACGAAGGACTTCTGACTCAAAGCAATGTTCAGTATGTAGCAAAGGGGTATAACTTTGCAGAACTGGGCTATGAGTACAGTGGAGTACTGCAGGTACTAAGAACCATTGCGAGGTATGATTATCTCTGGAATAACATCCGGGTCAAGGGCGGAGCTTATGGTGCTATGGTAGGCTTTGAAAGAAGCGGCAATATGTTCTTCGTATCCTACAGAGACCCGAACCTGAAGGAAACCATCAAGGTATATGATGAGTTCGATAAGTATCTGGAGCAATTTGACGCTGATAACAGAGAAATGACCAAGTACATCATAGGGACTATAAGCGGCGTCGATGCGCCTTTGACTCCTTCTATGAAGGGAGAAAGAGCAGCAGAGTACTATATCAGAAATATTAGCTACCAGGAAATACAAAGAGAAAGAGACGAGATACTGAAGGTAAAGCAAGCTGATATAAGAGAGCTAGCCAAGCTTGTAGCTGATTGCATGAAGCAGAACAGATACTGTGTGCTGGGCAACGAGGCAAAGCTTAAGCAGAACAAGGAGCTGTTCGGCGAGCTGGTGTATGTACTGGAATAGGTAACAGGTAACAGGTGTCAGGTGCCAGTATGTAGGGGATGCTGCCCACAGCATCCCGTTTATATGCACAGCACTGCCACCCCCTACTTCTATACTTATTCAATTCTGAAAAGTCATTAGATGCGGGCAGCACCACTTTCAACAGCTGCCTTACGAACGGATTCCGCTACCTGCATCTGAACTTCTTTATTAAATGCCTTGGACATGATATATTCTTCATTTAGCTCCTGCTCTGGGATTGAATTTGCTATGGCATAGGCTGCTGCAACCTTCATACTCTCGTTTATCTCTCTGGCTCTTACATCCAGTGCACCTCTGAAAATCCCCGGGAAGGCAAGCACATTGTTAATCTGATTAGGGAAGTCTGAGCGGCCTGTGCCTACGATTCTTGCCCCGCCCGCCTTGGCATCCTCGGGGAATATCTCAGGGGTTGGGTTTGCCATGGCGAATATCACAGCATTCTTTGTCATAGTCTCAACCATCTCTTTTGTTAGAACGCCTGGAGCTGATACTCCTATAAATACGTCTGCTCCTTCGACCGCTGCAGCCAAGCTGCCCTTAACCTGGTGAGGGTTTGTAAGCTCAGCCATAGCTTGCTTCTCAGGGTCTCGCTGCTCCATACCTTTATAAAGGGTTCCCTTACGGTCGCATAGGATGATATTCTTAATGCCTGAAGCAAGAAGAAGCCTTGCT
>JAQZBM010000050.1 GCA_029238945.1 Clostridia bacterium | reverse complement strand
TAATATTCGTTCCAATTTCTGTGATGACTTTTTACCATATTTCTCAGAAGCTCAAAGATAATAAGCTGCTTATGTACTTGGGGGGGAAATCCTTTTACATATACCTGCTGCATGAACCTTTTATGCTTTCAATAATATCCAGGAATTTACTAAGGCATGGTTTATATAGATATGGAGTGTTAGTACCAATTATAGCAATAGTATCTGTGGTGCTGTCTATATTGGTTTACGCTTGTTTAATAAGGATACCTGTTGTCAGAACTATATTTAGGACAGAAAGCAAAGCAAAAGGGGTCGCGCTATGAAATAGCTTGACCCCTTTTGCTTTGTTTATTTGCTTAAATACTCATGGGCTTCCTTGAGATGCTCAATGATTGGAAGCTTTTGCGGGCACTGTGCTTCACAGCTGCCGCATTCTATGCATTTGGCAGCATCCTTCTCTGCCTTAATAATTCTTTTGTACAGATTTCTGGATTGTTCTTCTATGCTATACATTACAGACTCATTATAGGTGCTGAAAATGTCCGGTATGATAACATTTTGAGGACATGGCACGCAGTAGCTGCAGCCGGTGCATTTGACTCTGGTTTTTGACTCATAAATTTCTCTTGCCCTGTCAATAGCTTTAAGCTCTTCAGCACTCAGGTTATTGACAGAAGCCTTATCCATAATATGGATATTTTCCTCGACTTGTCTTATATCACCCATTCCGCTGAGCAGCAGGGTTACTTCAGGGTGATTCAGAACCCACCTTAATGCCCAATCTACAGGAGTTCTTTCAGGGTTAAGTCTGTCAAACTCTGCCTTTATCTCTTCAGGCTGATTGGCAGCAAGCTTGCCTCCCAAAAGCGGTTCCATAACCACAACTGCGACGTTCTTGGAAGCGGCATACTTGATTTCCTCTTCCCAGCGTCTGTCTTCCATATAATTGAATTGTACCTGGCACATATCCCAATCATAAGCATCAAGTATTACCTTAAAGAAATCTATATCTTCATGGAAGGAGAAGCCTGCATGCTTAATTCTGCCGTCTTTCTTTGCCTTATCAAGGAAAGAAAGAATATCCAGCTCTTTTACGGTATTCCATCTTTCTTTGTTCATGGCATGGAGCAGGTAGAAATCAATATGGTCTGTTTGAAGCTTCTCAAGCTGTTCATTAAGATACTTGTCGCAGTCCTCGATTGTCTTGACAAGCCAGATTGGCATTTTTGTAGTAAGCTTTATCTTCTCTCTATATCCGTCTTTAAGGGTTTTGCCTACCAATACCTCGCTCATACCTCCGTGGTATGGATATGCAGTATCAACATAGTTAACGCCGCTGTCAATGGCATATCTAATCATTTCTATAGCTTTTTGCTCATCAATTTTCTTCATATCAGGCTCTTGACCTTCGGCCTTCTCCAGCGGCAGACGCATACTGCCAAAGCCCAAGGTTGAGACATTAAAGTCAAGCTTCCCAAATTTTCTGTATTGCATAATTTTATGCCCCCTTTTAGGTTTGAATTATATTAACTATTCAACGGAAACTTTAAATTCCCTTCATGAATTTTCACATGATAGTTTACTCAGGGGTATGGGGGATTATTACATTTAACGGCAGCAAAAAGGCACCCTAAGGTGCCTAATGTATTATAAAACAATATAGTGACTCACTGTTGTTTATTTGAACTCTGCAACAAGCTTTTCAAAGGCCGGCATAGAATTCTTAATCATTTCAAATGTAACGCAATAGGACATTCTGAAATATCCGGGATATCCGAAGCCGCTGCCCGGAACCAAAAGTAAATTATATTTCATGGCTCTTTTTACAAATTCCACATCGTCGGCCATGAGCGCCTTGGGGAACAGGTAGAAGGCCCCTTGAGGCTTAACGATTTCGAAGCCTAAGCGGGTTAAATTCTCATATAAGAAATTTCTTCTTTGCTCATAGGCATCTACATCAACCTTAGCATGCAGTGCATCGGCTACAACCTTTTGGAAAAGACCAGGGGCATTAACAAAGCCCAGAGTACGGTTGCAGTATGCAAAAGCTTTGGTAAGTATGTCCACATTTTCAATTTTGCTGCTTGCTGCAATATAGCCGATTCTTTCGCCTGCAAGGCCTAAGGATTTGCTGAAAGAGTTTACTATAATTGCATTTTGGAAGATTGACAGCATGTTTGGAACCTTAATGTTGTCATACACGATTTCTGAATAAGGCTGGTCTGAAAGAACAAATATTGCAGTTTCCAACTCCTTCTGCTTTCTTGTCACGATTTCATTTATACTCTTCAGTGCAGCTTCGCTGTATACAACTCCTGTTGGGTTATTCGGGTTATTTATTATTATAGCTTTTGTTTTCGAGGTAATACTTTTCTCAAAGGCTTTCAAGTTCGGCTCGAAGGTTTTGGGATCCGGGCCTACAACTACTGTACGTCCGCCGTAGTTTCCTACATAAGCGTTATACTCCACGAAATATGGAGCAAAAACAATTACTTCCTCCTCCGGGTTAAGAAGAGATTTCAATACTACATTTAAAGCACCTGCAGCACCTACAGTCATGACGATGTGTTCAGCTGTAAGCTCGACATTGCTGTCCTTTTCTAAGGATTTAGCAATTTTTTCTCTTACATCAGGATAACCTGCATTGCTCATGTATCTGTGCAGTCCTTTTTCATCACTCATAACATGTTTCTTAAGAGATTCTAGGACTTCTGCCGGCGGTTCTGCATAGGGATTACCGATACTGTAATCATAAACCTTATCTGCACCGTATATTGCAGCTAGTCTAGTGCCCTCTTCAAACATAAGCCTTATCCATGAAGAGCTTCCTAAATTCTTAACGATTTCCTTTGAAAACATAGATTTACCCCCTCTAATATTTACAAAAATTTCATTAAACACTACTAATTAAATGATATAATATATAAAAGTTTATTTGTATAATAAAATGAAGGAATAAAGTATTTGAAAGTTTAAATATGAACAAATATATTAGGCATAGACTTCAAAATGAAGGAGGAATTTATATGGATAAATTGGACATTGATTTGCTTAAGTTATTGCAGCAAAACGCTCGTATTACAATAAGCGAGCTGTCAAAAAGGATTGCATTAAGCAGACCTAGTATAACCGAGCGTATACTGCGATTAGAGGAAAGGGGTATTATCGAAGAATTCACTGCCAGAGTCTCACTGCCGGCTATAAACAGAGGAACGATTCTCTTTATACAGCTGAGTTCTCTTAAGGTTTCCAACAGTGAGTTCGAGCAAATGATTATTAGGGACGAAGATGTACTGGAATGCCACAGAGTCACAGGGAGCACCTCATACTTCATAAAGGCGGCCGTAAAGGATATGGGGAGCATGAAGCTTCTGATAGACCGGCTTATGCCCTACGGAGATATCAATACCAGCATAGTCTTGGAATCACCCGTACCCTATCGACATATTCTACCCAAGGAGGGAGATTTATAGAAAAACCATAAAATGGAATCATAAATTCAAATATCCGAGAGTAATTATAAGTATTTGGAAGATTTCTGAACATAAGTTAATAATTTAACGGAAAATGCAATAAATTCGCTTAAATTGTCAGTTAATTAGAATATTTACAAAACATAAACAATTCGGAAATTTTGTCTTTACTTTTAAAACACAGAAAGTTACAATTAATATACAGCGGTCTATCTAAAAATAATGTTTGAAATCTACTAAATTTGGAAAGAATATCAAAAAAATACAAGGGGGAATTTTCTATGAAAGATTACAAAACCGAAAACCTGCGCAACATTGTGCTTATAGGACATGGCGGTTCAGGTAAGACTAGTATAGCAGAGGCTATGCTGTTCAACACTGGCGTGTTGGATAGATTCGGTAAAGTAGATGATGGAACAGCCACAACGGACTTTGACCCTGAGGAAGTAAAAAGGAAGATTTCAATTAGTGCCGCAACAGCTCCATGTGATTTTAACGACATAAGAATAAACGTAATCGACGCTCCAGGATATTTTGATTTTGTAGGAGAAGTAATAGCTGCCATGAAGGTTAGCGATGGCGCAGTCATAACAGTTGATAGCGTATCCGGCGTAGAGGTAGGGGTAGAAAAGGCTTGGGATTATATCGAAGAAGCCAAGCTGCCGGCTATTTTCTTTGTTAACAAAATGGATCGTGAAAACTCAAACTTCTCAAAGGTTTTAAATCAACTGAGAGAGGTTTTTGGAAATAAAATAGTGCCTGTTATGATACCAATTGGCTCAGAAGCAAGCTTCAAGGGCGTTATTGACCTAATAGGCATGAAAGCCAGATTGGCAGAAAATAATAAATGTGTTGATGCAGATATTCCTTCTGGCTTCGAAAGCTTGATAGATGAATACAGAGGAATGATTATAGAAGCAGTTGCACAAACTGATGAAGCTTTGATGGAGAAGTATTTCAACGGCGAAGAGCTTACAGCAGACGAGATACTCAAGGGCTTCAGACTAGGAGTTGTAGGAGGAGATGTGATTCCTGTACTCTGCGGTGCAGCAGTTAAGAATATGGGTATTTTGACCTTGATGGATACTATAAAATCCTTCATGCCTTCACCTCTCGATAGACAAGGCATATCAGGTACCAGCGTGAAGAACAACCAGAAGGTTACAAGCAAATTTGACATGAGCGCGCCATTCAGCGCACAGGTATTCAAAACAGTAGCAGACCCATTCGTCGGAAAGATATCTATGTTCAAGGTTATAACCGGAACACTGACCTCCGACATGGAAGTATACAATGCAAATAAGGAAAAGAAAGAAAAGCTGAGTAACCTGTTCCTGCTTAGAGGAAAGAAACAGGTGCACGTTGATAAATTGGTAGCAGGGGATATCGGTGCTGTAGCAAAGCTTCAGTTTACAACAACCGGAGATACTCTCTGCGATGTAAACAATCCAATAATCTTTGAAAACATAAGCTTCCCGGTTCCTTCCATAGCAATGGCTATTGAACCAAAGTCAAAGGGCGATGAAGACAAGATAGGAAGCGGGCTGCAAAGACTGGTAGAAGAGGACCCGACTCTTAAGGTTGAGAAAAACGTTGAAACTCATCAAACCCTTATATCCGGTATGGGCGAACAGCACCTGGAGATAATCACCAAGAGGCTCGCCAATAAGTTTGGTGTTGAGGTGCTGCTGACTGACCCCATAATACCGTATAGAGAAACAATTAAGAAATCTGCAAAAGCAGAGGGTAAGCATAAGAAGCAATCCGGCGGTCATGGTCAGTACGGGCATGTTTGGGTAGAATTTGAACCTATAACTGACGGAACTACAGAATTTGAATTTGTTGATAAGGTTGTCGGCGGCGTTGTGCCAAGACAATATATACCTGCAGTTGAAAAAGGCTTGAGAGAATGTATGGTAGAGGGTGTATTGGCAGGCTTCCCGGTTGTCAATGTAAGATGCAGCCTGTATGACGGCTCCTTCCACCCTGTAGACTCAGCAGAAATGCCTTTCAAAATAGCAGCTGCCTTAGCATATAAGAAAGGTATGGCAAGTGCTGCACCTGTCTTGCTGGAGCCAATATATCATGTAGAAGTTATCGTACCTGATGAGTACATGGGAGACATCATCGGCGACTTAAACAAGAAGAGAGGAAGGATACTTGGTATGGAGCCTTTTGGAAAGCTTCAAAAGGTTACTGCTGAAGCACCTCTTGCAGAAATGTTCAAGTATGCTACTGACCTGAGATCCATGACTCAGGCAAGAGGAAGCTTCGTAATGAACTTCTCAAGATATGAAGAAGTACCGGCTCAATATGCGGCTAAGATTATTGAAGCGGCTAATGCAAATAGGGAAAAAGAACAATAAAATTAAAAAGAAACATTTAAAACACGGTAAATTTTGGATTTGCCGTGTTTTCTTTTACAAGCATATTTATTCTGACGTTTCATAAACTAAGTAAAGATAATCAAGTGAAAGAAGGAATCGTCCAGCTGATGAGCTGACTTTACCTATATGTTTATAAATTACACAAAGCACTGACTTGTTTTATGTAGAAGTATCAGTGTAATTTATATAGCTTGATTATCTACCTTAAATACCCCAATACAGGAGGAACAAGAATGAATGAGAGAATATTGGCCATGGGAGATTATCTGACATTAAACGATGTAAGAAGAGTAGTAGAAGCTGCAAAGGAAATGAACGAAGGCGAAGAACTCACGCTATCAATTAGCTCGCAGGAAACAGATAAGGTATCAAATATTTTCTCGGTGTTGGAAAATAACAACTTTGAACTGACTACCAAGGGCGGACATGGAGGAAGAAACTACTTCGTGATAGCACGCAAAAAGCATGTTTAATTAGGAAATGATTTATTGCACATAAGACCAAAGGAGTGCTGCAACGACTGGGAAGCACTAACAGATAACCAAAAGGGGCTGTTGCAAAACTTTCATTATGTCATTCCGAACGCAGTGAGGAATCTTAAGAAGCATGGGGAAGATCCGACCCTATGCTCAGGATGACGGAGCGGCACACACTGAATGACACTTTGGATGCATTTTGTATCAGCTCCTTTGCATGTTATTTTATTCATCATAAATGATAATATATATAAATAATACTTGAAAATTCCAAAAAATTATATATAATAAAATTAAAGGTCAAAGAAAGTCAAAGTCAGAAACAAGATGACCAAAAAGATCATCTACAGAAAGGATGATGATATGTCAAGAATAAGCGATTTGATAGAAAAATTCCTGAATGAGCTTATGGAAGAAAGCAAGGGAGCTATAGAGATACAGCGAAATGAAATGGCAGGCTATTTTAACTGTGCACCTTCTCAAATCAACTATGTATTAACAACAAGATTTTCTACAGACAGAGGATATGTGGTTGAATCCAGAAGAGGCGGAGGCGGCTTTATAAAGATTACCAGAATAGACATGGATGAGAACGACTATCTGTTAAAGATGCTTGCTGAGCGAATAGGAGAAAGCGTAAATAAGGAAGGCGCCTTTGAGCTATTGGAGATACTCTATAGAAAGGGTTTGATAGATCAAAGAATTAATACAATTATAAAGAGCTCTATCGATGATAATACATTGAGCTTCATAACCAAGCCTCTGAGAGACAGAATAAGGGCAGAGGTCCTCAAGGCAGCTGTGGTTGCAGCCTTGATAGAAAATTATTAGACAGGAGGGACATTATTTATGCATTGTGATGAATGTGGAAAGAGACCTGCAACTGTTCATATTACAAAGATAGAAAACGGCAAGAAAACTGAAAGGCATCTATGCGAGCAGTGCGCTGTAGACAATAATGCCTTAAGCATCAATACGACCTTTTCTATAAATGATATTTTGACAGGTCTTATGAATACAGGGAATGTACTTCCCCTTAAGATGGATATGTCAAAGGAGCTTAAGTGTGAGGTGTGCGGTTTAAGCTACAGCAGATTCAAGGAAACGGGCAGATTTGGATGCAGCCATTGCTACGAGGTTTTCGGCGACAAACTGGACCCTCTTTTTAAGAAGCTTCACGGCAATACAGGCCACATCGGCAAGATACCAAACAGAGCAGGAGGGCGAATTAAGCTGGCTCGCGAGATTGATAAGCTGAAGCAGGAGCTGAACGCTGCAATCAGCAGTGAAGAATATGAAAGAGCAGCTGAAATAAGAGACAGAATCAGAGCACTTAGCTCAAAGGAACAGGGGGAATTGGAATGAGTTGGATACAAGGCGGCGGTTTAGAAAACAACATAATATTAAGCAGCAGAATCAGACTTGCCAGAAACATTAACGATACTCCATTTCCGCCGATGCTGGATAAGAAAAAGGGTGCTGATTTAATTGAAAGCATATATAACGAAGAGACTCAAAAGCATATGTTTGGCGGATACAAGTTCTATGCTATGCAGGAAACCAGTGGGACAGACAGAGCGGTGCTGGTGGAAAGACACTTGATTAGTCCTAATCTTGCAGCCCGGGATTCTATAGGAGCAGTACTTATCGACAGGGATGAAGTTGTAAGCATAATGCTGAACGAAGAGGACCATATAAGGATACAGGCCTTGCTGCCCGGTTTGCAGGTGAAAGAAGCCTTGCAGATTGCCAATAATATAGATGATATGCTGGAAAGCAAGGTGGAGTACGCCTATGATGAGAGACTGGGCTATCTGACCAGCTGTCCCACCAATGTGGGAACCGGTATCAGGGCTTCCGTAATGGTTCATCTTCCGGGTTTGAGCCTGATAGGCAATATCAACAATATACTGCATGCAGTTTCTCAAGTAGGTCTCACAATTAGGGGCATACATGGAGAAGGGACAGAGGTTTTGGGTAATGTGTTCCAGATATCAAATCAAATCACTTTGGGAAGGTCTGAAGAAGAAATTGTTGAAAGCCTTATAGGCATCACAAAGCAGATAATTGATAAGGAAAAGGAAGCAAGGACGACACTTATGAACAGCTACAGAATGAAGCTTGAAGATAAGATATGGAGATCCTGGGGAATAATGAGCAATGCAAGAGTAATAAGCACTCAGGAGAGCATGAAGCTTCTTTCGGATATCAGACTGGGTGTTGACCTTGGAGTATTGAAAAATATCCCTATACAAGTGCTGAATGAAATAATGGTAGAAATAAATAATGCAAGCCTGCAAAAACAATCCGCTGCAGAATTAAATAGTACTGAACTGGATATTATAAGGGCAGAGACAATAAGGGCTAAGCTTGCATAAAGCATAGATTAATCTGTACTTTGCGGGATTTATAAACGTTAAGAAAGGAGAAGTTATATGGGCATCTTTGACAGATTTACAGAGAGAGCACAAAAGGTTATGGTGCTTGCTCAGGAGGAAGCTTTAAGATTAAATCATAACTATATTGGTACTGAACATATATTGCTGGGACTATTGCGGGAAGGCGAAGGCATCGCAGCGCAGGTGCTTAAAAATAAAGGGATAAGCTTGGAAGCTGTGAGAAACAACATTGAACAGCTTGTAGGAAAGGGTCAGGAGAAGGTTACACAGGTAATGGGTTACACACCCAGAACAAAAACTGTGTTGGAATACAGCTTGAACGAAGCCCGAAGTCTGGGGCATAACTATATAGGAACTGAGCACATACTTCTGGCACTTATACGGGAAGGCGACGGTTTGGCAGCACAAATGCTGAAGGCAATGGGGATAGATTTCGGAAGTATAGTTCAAGAAATAGTCAGCCAGATAAAGGATGAGCCGAAGCCGGGAAAACCAGCCGGTGCGCGGCCACAAAACACAAACACCCCTACTCTGAACCAATATGGCAGGGATCTTACTGTTATGGCTAAGGACGGCAAGCTGGACCCTATCATAGGACGTGATAAGGAAATTGAAAGGGTTATTCAGATACTGAGCAGACGGACTAAGAACAACCCGGTGTTAATAGGAGATCCCGGTGTTGGTAAGACAGCTATAGCAGAAGGCCTGGCTCAAAAGATATATGAGGGCAACATACCTGAAATATTAAAGGGTAAAAGGGTTGTAACCTTGGATATGTCCGCTATGGTGGCAGGAGCCAAATATAGAGGCGAGTTTGAAGAAAGACTGAAAAACATCATGAACGAAATCAGGGAAGCAAAAAACGTGATTCTCTTCATTGATGAGATGCATACAATCATAGGTGCAGGAGCGGCAGAGGGAGCCATAGATGCCTCCAATATACTTAAGCCTGCCTTGGCAAGAGGCGAGGTGCAGGCAATAGGTGCCACAACTCTGGATGAATATAAAAAGCATATAGAAAAGGATGCTGCCCTTGAGAGAAGATTCCAGCCTGTTACAGTAGGAGAACCCAGCAAGGAAGAAGCTTTGCTCATACTGGAAGGCTTGAGGGACAAATATGAGGCGCATCACAAGGTTAAAATTACTGATGAAGCGCTGAAGGCGGCAGTTGAGCTGTCTGACAGATATATCACAGAACGTTACCTGCCGGATAAGGCTATTGACCTTATAGATGAAGCGGCATCAAGAGTTAGGATAAAGAACTTTACCGCACCGCCGGACTTGAAGAAGCTTGAGGAGCAGCTGGCATCCCTGGAAAAGGAAAAATCAGAGGCTATTAGCTTGCAGGATTTTGAGCGGGCAGCACAGATTAGAGATAAAGAAAATGAAGCCAAGAAGGAGCTGGAAGACCAGAAGAGAAACTGGTCAGGCAAGGCTCAGTCAACAGATACTGTAGTGGGTGAAGAGGAAGTAGCGGCTATAGTATCCAGTTGGACAGGAATACCTGTTACAAAGATGGCAGAAGCCGAGTCACAAAGGCTTCTGAATCTGGAGAACATACTTCATGAAAGAGTAATTGGTCAGGAGGAAGCAGTCCACGCAGTAGCACGGGCCATAAAGAGGGCTCGTGTAGGACTGAAGGATCCCAACAGACCTGTTGGTTCCTTCATTTTCCTTGGACCTACCGGAGTAGGAAAGACAGAGCTCACAAAGGCTTTGGCAGAAGCATTGTTTGGTGATGAAGGCGCAATGATAAGAATCGACATGTCTGAATACATGGAGAAGCATACAGTTTCAAGACTTATCGGCTCTCCTCCGGGCTATGTTGGCTATGATGAAGGCGGTCAGCTGACAGAAAAGGTAAGAAGAAAGCCATATTCCGTAGTACTGCTGGATGAAATTGAGAAGGCGCACCCCGATGTCTTCAATATACTGCTCCAAATACTAGAGGATGGCAGACTTACAGACGGAAAAGGAAGAACAGTAGACTTCAAAAATACAGTTGTAATAATGACATCCAACGTAGGTGCTCACACTATAAGAAAGCAAAAAGTACTGGGCTTTGCGGCTCCGGCAGATGAAAAGGAAAGCGCTCACGAGAAGATGAAGGACAATGTGATGGAGGAACTGAGAAAAAGCTTCCGTCCTGAGTTCCTGAACAGAATTGACGACATAATAGTATTCCATCAGCTGGATGAAGAGAACTTAAAGGCTATTGTGGAAATAATGCTGAAATCCATGATAAAGCGCATCAAAGAGCTGGATATTGATATAGAAGTGACTGACGCGGCCAAAGCCTTGCTGATGAAGAAGGGCTTTGACGTAGAGTACGGAGCAAGACCCCTGAGACGTGCGATAACAAAGATGGTAGAGGACCAGCTTTCTGAAGAAATACTGAAGGGCAATGTCAAGACAGGCAGCAAGGTTCAAATCGATGCAGATGAGGATAAATTGATATTTAAATAAGTTTAGAATTTTTAGCTATAATAAGCTCCCCGATAAGTGGGAGCTTATTGTTTTTGGCAAAAAGCTATAGGTTTTAAGGAAAATTTATAGTAAAATGTAAATAACAGTTAATAGCCTAATGAGATATGTACTATACAGCTATAAGGTGCTTATAGGTCATAGTTCGTGATACATACCAAATATGGACTTATCACGAACAATTCCGTGAGTGCGGAACGTTATAGGACATATGGTGCAGATTGTTTGCTTAATAAGTACTATTCCTATATGTATATTAGTATTAAACTACGAACTAAGGATTATTTATAAAATCAGTCCAAACAATAAACATAAATTTTATAATAAGTTAGGGAGGAATTAGCAAATGAATGATTGGTTTACAATAGATCAGATAGATAAAAAAACATATATTATTAGTGAGTATCGTCATTGGGAGGAAACGCATTGCTATTTGCTTAACGGGCTGGAGCACAGTCTATTAATTGATACAGGACTTGGTATTAGCAATATTTATGACGAGGTAATAAAGTTGACTGATAAACCAGTTATAGCTGTGGCAACGCATGTTCATTGGGATCATATTGGTGGTCATAAATATTTTCCTGATTTTTATGCTTATAAAGATGAACTGAATTGGTTAAACGGAGAATTTCCACTTACTATGGATCAAATCAAGGAAATGGTTATCGATCGTTGTGACTTACCGGAAGGTTATAATGTCAATACCTATGATTTCTTTCAGGGTACGCCTACAAGAGTGTTGAAAGATAATGATGTTATTGACCTTGGTAATCGTTCAGTTTGTGTTCTGCATACGCCCGGTCACTCACCCGGACATATGAGTTTTTTTGAAAAAGAACGTGGGTATCTGTTTACCGGTGATCTGGTTTATAAAGATACATTATTTGCCTATTATCCATCTACTGACCCGGAAGCCTATCTTTCGTCTCTGAAAAAAGTTGCAGCACTTCCAGTAGAGAGAGTATTCCCTGCCCATCACACGTTGAACATTCACCCTGAAATACTTATTAGAATGAGGGATGCATTTGAACAACTGAAGACAGAGGGCAAACTGCATCATGGAAGCGGAAAATCTGAATATGGTGATTGGGCTGTGTGGCTTTAATCTGATAAGTTGAAAAGCACTGGGGACGGTTCTTTTTGCTTTTTTATAAAGTAGTTAAGAATTATTAATGCAGAACATATATATAGTTTGTGATGCATGTAACACCCCTTCACCGGGTGGCGAGCACCGCCAGGGAGCGAGGCTTTGAGGGTCCGGCTCAGGGGCGTCATGAGTGAGGAACGTTAGATGACATAGACTGCAAAAACCGCACATCAATGTGTGAAATTATAATTGGCTTAGGCTTTGAAATATCACTTAGGCTCATTTACCTGAAACTGTGAAGTATGATTTTTTTCATATTTATATGAAAGAGGTTTTAATAATGAAGAATCAAATTAAAGAATTAGTATTAAACCTTGGCGCAGATGTGTGTGGTATAGCTAATATTGACCGTTTTTCCGAAGCACCTGCGGGATTTAACCCAAGAGATATATTCCCCTACTGCAAATCGGTCATCGTGTTCGGCATTGCTCTTCCGAAAGGGTTGACAATGGTCGAATCGAAGCTTATATATGGCTATTTCAATTACGGCACATG
>JAQZBM010000309.1 GCA_029238945.1 Clostridia bacterium | reverse complement strand
CCATAGGTGGATTCAAAAATAGCTGCATCGGGCCTAAGTTTTGGAAGCTTTGCACCCTCAATAGTTTTCTGAGCAAATAGAGTAAAGTCTCCTGAGTAGAAAAAGGAACCTTCCTTTGAAACTATATAAACACAGCAAGCGCCAGCTATGTGACCTGCAGGGTAAAAGGTTATTTTGAGGTCTTCAAATATTTCAAAATCCACCGAGTAATTTAGTGTATGTACTCTGTCAAGCATGTTCAGTACATCATTTTCTACATACATGGGTATTTCAGCTTCTCTATTATTCATTATTTTCAAGCTGTCATACAACAATACTCTTGTTAAATCCTTTGTCATATTGGTCATATAAATTTTTGCATAAGGATATTCTTTGCTTATAAGCGGTAGTGCTCCGGTATGATCTGTATGAGCATGACTTATTATTATTGCATCTACTCCGCCGCTCTCTTGAATTATCCTAAAATCAGGCAGGGTGTCTTTACTGCTGCTTTGCCTAATACCGCAGTCCAGTAAAATATTTTTGTTATCTATATTAAGTAGAATGCAACTTCCGCCTACTTCATAGGCGCCGCCGGAAAAGGTTAAACGCATGGTAATGCCTCCCTAAGTAAGTTTTATTTAAACACATGTATTACTTTTTAATATAAGACTATAATAGCAAAAAGACAAGGGGAAGACCTGCATTACTAATTGCTTGTTCGGAAGATACAGAGGTTCCAGCGGTTAATATGCAGCGCTTTAAAGAAGCTAATCCTGATATTGAGACGTGGCTTCGTAATTCTTGGGAGCATTTTATTGTACAAGATTGTGATTTTAAGAATATGTCTGAAGACAAGGAGTATTGTGATAAGATACTGAGTTTTTTGGAAAACATAAAATGCCATAATGCATAAAGTGCTACCTAATTTATACTAGGTGGCCATTTTTGTTTATAAAATATTATGACTCAAGATTGGCAGGATATTTTGCCATTATACCATGTTAATTTAGATAACGAGTTAACCGACTTGGGTAGAAGCATATGTGCCTTATGAGAACTATCGTGGCGCCGGAGAAATGAAGGGGCAAAAAATATGGGTACCCCTTGATCCAAGCTTTAAACAATATACAACCGAAGAAGCTTTAGATATAAAGGAAATTACAGGTCTTACAGATGAGCAAATTCTTGAAGCTTTCAAAGTTGAGGGAGACAGAACCGGAGACAGCATTACCAATGTAAACACAGAAAAAATGCAAAATCTGATGAATGCTGCCAACGTCAAGCTTCAAGCATATATTAATGAAAACAATCTTACTGACAAAGATACAAAGCAGCTTATAGGTGGAAAGAAGATTAAAGCTGAAAATTTAGGCTTACTTCCACTGACGCTTCCATATAAAACTGTAACGGTTCTGTCTGAAACGAATACTGTACCAGACAAGAACAGTGAAAAGATAGGCTTTTCAATTAAAGGAAATGACCCTTTTAATCTTAATTTCGCAGGTAGCGATGATTTCAATGTGAAATTTAGAGCGGTTGATTTGTATGGTAAGAGAATTACCTTGTCCTGGATTCCTGCAACAGAAGAGGATGCTGCTATCATTAGCAACTATGGCGGATTATTTGAAACACCTGCTTATATGATAGAGTTAAAGCCTCAAATGAAAGTAGATGGACAAGTTATAGCTGAAGGTAAGGCTGTAGGGTTTGGAAACAGACAGCAATTCACAATAGCTATGGGCCATGTAGGCAGGCCGGTAGAAAATATAGAAAATCCGGTAACTGTCGGTGGTATATACAGCATATCCTTCGACTATGGCAAGATTGATGTTAAGGAACTTGATGCAATAAAGAATAGAATACAGGAAGTAAAGAACACAGCTACTGAAGAAACCATCTACACTGACGAAGTAATGGGAGAAATTTTAAACAGTGTAGGTAAAGCATATTTTGGACAACTTGATGCCTTCAATTATGTAGTATCAGAAGCTATGAAGGTTAAATCAGTACGTCAGGTCAGCGAAGCAATGACCGGGTACAGGCCTAATGTTAAATACATGTTTAACACACCTGTTGAAGTTAGCGGTGGTTCATTCTTCATAGACGTTGACCATGATGTATTTGGAGTAACCAGTTTTGAAGGAAACAAGAAGAATGAAATCGGGTTTATGATGAATATCGGAGTTTTAGGCTCTGCAATGGAACACGGAATTCATGAACAAATCTTCCAACTGCCCTCTGTGTCATCCATTAAGATTCTGACGGAAGCAAGCGATAGAGGAATTCCAATATATACAATCAGTAAAGGTAATATTGAAAAACTCAATGAATTAAATGTTTCAAATTCAGTTAAAACTGACATCACAAATGCTGTAAACAGTGGTAAAATTGTAACTATACCACAGAAGGAATTCAGATACTATAACTGGCAGGGGTCAGGATATGTAGTTATGGACCCCGAAACCGGCGCTGCAGGATACATGATAAGTGGTGGACTTGCCGGTGGCTCAGCAGCCCTTGATGTAACTGTAACACTTGTAGGACTTACTGCGCTTGTTTGGGCAATAGTTGATACGGTAATGATAGCTAGTGCATTCCTTGCAGCTGCCAGTCCATTGGCGATGATCTTTTTCTTCTCGCTATATGTACTCAATGTAATAAACATATTAATGACACTAGATACTATAATTTTCTACTGGCAGACGGGGGAATACAAGTATGCTAGTCAGCTGATGGGTGACCTTTTAATGAACGTAGCCTTTGCAGGGGTATTCAAGGTGCTGGAATGGATAGTACCGGGAATAAAGGCGCTGTTTAAAGGTGTAATGAACTCAATGGATGAAGCAGCGGAGTTAGCTGCAAAATATGGTGATGAGGTAGCTGAGACTGTAACAAGATATGGACCGGATGCCCGAAAGGTATTGGATGACTTCGGACCAGATGCAGTAAAATTAATCGATG
>JAQZBM010000308.1 GCA_029238945.1 Clostridia bacterium | reverse complement strand
TTTCCTCTTTTCCTACGTTTTTTATTTATTTAAAAACGAAAACAATGTTACATAATGTATCATGGCACAGTTACATTATGTAACATTGTTCATTTTAATGTTTCTGATAATTATTTATGATTCGCCACAGATGCGTGCGGCTGATTCCAAGTCTATGGGCAGCTAAAGTCTGATTGCCTTCACACTCCGATAAGATTCTTTCAATGTGTCCCCTCTTTACCTCTTCCAAGGAATCAATATTTCGGTCAAAGTTTTCTGCATCGTCACCTTTTATTCCCATAGACTGCTCATCTAAAATTTCTTCGACCTGCTCAACTGTAATTATGCTGTCATTCAGCACTACGAGTCTTTCAATTATATTTTCAAGCTCTCTTATATTTCCCGGCCAGTCATATTGCCGTAATTTATCTAAGGTATTATCAGGTATCTCAATCACCTTATTATACCTTGAAGAAATTTTTTTGATAAAATGCCTGCTGAGTAACCTGATATCATCTTGTCTATCTCTTAAGGCAGGTACATGCAATTGCAGAATATTCAATCTGTAGTATAAATCTCTCCTGAAATTCCCCTTTTCTACCTCTTGCTGCAGATTCTTATTAGTTGCCGCTAATATACGAATGTCTATAGGAATTACCTTGTTGGATCCTACCGGTCTGACCTCTCTTTCCTGAAGCACCCTCAGCAGTCTGGTCTGCAGCTCAATGCTGATTTCACCTATTTCATCAAGAAATATCGTTCCTCTGTGTGCTTCAGTGAAAAGCCCTGATTTACCTGCTTTTCTGGCACCGGTAAAGGCACCTTCTTCATAGCCAAAGAGTTCGCTTTCCAGCAGATTCTCAGGTATTGCAGCACAGTTTACAGCAACAAAAGGCTCATTTCGCCGTTCGCTTTCCAAATGTATGCTCTGTGCAAACATTTCCTTGCCGGTACCGCTTTCACCAACAATCAATACCGTACTATTATTTGCGGCATACCTTTTAGCCTTATCCTTTGCTTTAAGCAGTGCCACACTTTCTCCTAAGATGTCAGAAAAGCTATATTTAGCTACATGACCCTTTGACAGAAGCTCTGTTCTAATTCTTTGTTCATACTCCTGAATTTTAGTTATATCCTGAAAGGTTGCAACAGCTCCTACTGTTTTATCCTTTATTATTATAGGCACCCTGTTAGTGACAACCTGAAACTTCCCTATTTTGAACAGCTGTCCCAGTTCAGGCGTATTATTTTCTATTACTTTATCAAGCCTTGTATTGGGGATTAGCTCTTCAATATGCCGTCCTATGGCATCTGTACCTGAAACACCTACTATTTTCCCCGCCGCAGAATTAAAAGCTGTGACCCTCTTGTTTTGGTCGACAGAAATTATACCCTCATTTATATAATGTAATACCGCTTTGAATAGCTCAGTCTTCTCCTTTTCCTTGCGTGCGACCTCCAAAATCCTTCTGGCTTCCATTATGCTTGCTTCTATGGAAGGAGTACCAGTCTCCAATTGAACAGTGGGTATATTATATTTCATAGCCAAATTTTCCGCAACTGTACCGCCAAGAAGTGCATCAATCCGCTCACCGGACTCAATCAAGTGTTTTATATACCTTTCTCCGTCTTCAGCATTAGCTATGTGATAAACATTTATATTCGCGTCCAGTATGGGACCTAGAGTAGCCGCTCCTTCCAATATGTTCTTAAAGCCAACAATGCAGATATTTTGCCCGTACTGCTTGGCAGTATATATAGCCTTAAGTACATCGTAGGGTGAGACCTGTATCTCAATGACAGGCACTGCCGGAACAGTCTTCTCAATAATTCTTGCCGTACCGCCTCTGGATATTATGGCTTCCACGCCTTTCCGTTCTGCATTTTGTGCAATCTCAACTGCCTGTTCAAGTAATGCCAGCTCTACATCTACATCATCATAGTTAGCCGCTAATGCTTTTGCGTTACTTTCAATTTTGGTATGCGGTGCAATTATTAGGATAGGTTTCACAATGGTTCTCCTTTGCAATCCTTAATTTAATCAAACTTATATAGGTTCAGACCGATTTCATCATCAAAAGCCCGTCCGACGCTTCCTTCTATGGCTTCAATTAAGAATTCGCCCGTAGCACTGATAAAAGCTTCATTCAGGTGTCCGCCATATGTCTTGTATGTCTTATCCGATATATTTATGTGGATATGCAGGTAAACCTCTCCATTCATGGTGCTTATATTGCCTAAGAGCCCTGTAATTTCATAGTCTCCCTCCAACTCCACCATATGATACTGCTTAATTGCGGTTTCAAATAAGCCTATTTTTACTTTGTTGACTGCACCGATTCCCTTTAACCAACCTAAGGTAATATTTTGCTCCTGACAGAATTTCTTTAGTGTTGTTACCACTTCTTCCGCCTTGTCCAGCCTAATAATGTATTTGTTCCCAAACTGTTTAAATTCCATAATCTCACCCCTGATTTTTATTATATATATATTGTTTATTATATCTCAATTTCTTCCGGGTCATCAGGTGATTTTGCCATCTATAATTTGTTTACTATTAAGTTCCCCGATTCATATCGTTTCAGTCCCTTGTAAAACATAGCATAAGCTATTACTATCCATAACGCTGTAACCCCCATAACCTGCAGCAGCATGGAAAAGGAAAACTGTTTAATAACCCTTGCAGGTATATACACAATAAAGGCTGTTGGAATTATTGTATAGAGTATATACTTAACGCCCCTGCCGAAAATTCCTTCCGGATATATTCCAAAGCTTATGAGAAACTCTACCACAAGCTGGGCCAATGCCTCTGTATTGCCTGAATAAAAGCTCAGTGCATGAAAGCTTACAAGAACCGAAGCAAGAATCAGCGCTCCCGTTACGATAAGCGTTAAAAACAGCAGAAAGCCTTTTATATCAAAGCCTCTTATCAGGAAGAACATTATTATTCCATATAACGTATCGCC
>JAQZBM010000307.1 GCA_029238945.1 Clostridia bacterium | reverse complement strand
TCAATAATCTCCATTATATAGCTGTAGTCCTTACTCTGCATATAGTCATCATAGGCAAGATAAAGCGCCCATATAATTTCCCACAAGGAGCCGTCTGCCTGCACAACGTTCAAGCCAAGCTCATTCTTTGCCTCATGCCTATTGATGCAGTAACCGTGAGAGAAGTACTTCTCTGTCATTATCCTTGTTACTGATTTTGCTTTCTCTTTGTTATCCTTAAACATGTTTTTCTCCAACAGCGCTTCGGCATATTGATAAGATGCCTTTATGGACTTTTCGTAGTCTCCTATTATCCATGGGTCTAATTTATCTGCAATGGGATATAAAAGAGAAGTGGTCACCTTAGGATTATCGCTTTGTGTTATTTTTTCCTCCATGAAATCTATGCACATTCTTATTGATTGAACCGGAACCCACAGTTCATCGTATTTCGGATGCTTCACCAGAGGATCAATAGGTCCTAACTCGGAGGTCGGTCCCATAACTATCTCATCGGCACCTATTGCTATCATAGTAGCTGCACTTTTCGCTACAAAGGGTATAATAACACTGAAATACCCGCAAAATTCTCTGATTAGGTTCACAATCTTATATGGTATATCCACTACCCCTCCATAGCTGTGCAGCAAAAGATCTATCCTTTCTACATATCCTATACTGCATAGCTGCTTATATAGTGGTATCAACACATAATCATCCATCGGTGAGTAGGAAATGTAAGCAATCACTCTAGAATTACGAGCCTTTTCGATGCTGCGAAGCAGGCTGAGTCTTTTCTTATTCGATATTTTTACCACTTTATAACCCCTCTCGCCATCCAGTACAGTCATAACAATCTTTGAGTTCATTATTTATGGATGATAAGCATAATTTGTTGAAAGATGTAACATTCTAATAATCATAATATGTAAAGTGAAGCCATAGGTGTATCAAGAATAAGTATAATCAGCTGAATTGCGTCAAGGTTTCATACCAGTGCTTGAATAAATAATAGTTTTTTAGAAATAATATTATTATATGCTGGTTTGTTTAAATTGCCCATAATAATTCTAGAGGGTGAAATTAATGTTAATGCTTGAAGACAGGGATATAATTAACTTTAAAATTGAATTGCTTGCAGACTTGGAGAAAAAAATAAAAATGGGTTACAAAAGCCAGTTTAGAAATATTGCTATCAGGATTATATCTAGCCCTAAACGCTACAGGAAGATAAAAGCTCCTGTAAATATTTCAGAAGATATCAACAAAATAGATGCAAAGAGTATAAACATATATAATTATCTGATAGATATGTTTGATGTTTTTGGAGACAACGCAGTGCTGAATGCCAAAAGAATATTTGAGGATAACGGCATGAAATGGGGCAAGAAATTCAACAAGGGTTATATGACAGAACACAATATAAACGATATAAAGAAGCTTATAAAGGAACTTTATATCAGCATAAAGGATTTAGACTACCTCACTATGTCCAATCGGCAGCTAAGCTGGATATTCAAAAAGCCGGATAAAGAGGCTTTTCAAAGTCAGAATGGTGAAAGATATTTTACTATTTTATACGAAGTTAAGTCACTGTGGCTTCAAAGCTTTATAAAAGCTCTTGATCAAGAGTATACAAGTGTTTTTGAAACAGTAGAAGAGAATCCGGAGCAAATAACTACAAATATTATCATAAAGGAGGGAGCGTAGCTCCCTCCTTTATGATTAGTCACCAGTCGCTGGTCGCCAGTCTCTGGTGGAAGTGTTGTAGGGGCTGGTTTCCATGCCAGCCCTTATTTGTGAATCCTCTCTCCGCATCCCAAATGTAGAACTATGATAAATATTAATAGCCTGAGTTGTCAGCTTTCATATCGTTTACTATGTTTACGGATGCACTGGCGCCGATTCTGGAAGCTCCTGCTTCTATCATTTTAAGTGCAGTTTCCAAATCTCTGATTCCGCCGGAAGCCTTGACGCCCATGTCAGCTCCTACTGTCTTTCTCATCAGTCTGATGTCTTCTGCAGTAGCTCCTCCGGTTGAGAAGCCTGTTGAAGTCTTTACATAGTCAGCGCCGGCCTTTTTAGCCAGCTGACATACTGTTACCTTTTCTTCATCTGTCAATAGGCAGGTTTCAATGATAACCTTCAGCAGTGCTTTGCCCTTGCAAGCGGCTGCAACTGCCTTTATGTCCGCCTCAACCAAGTCCAGTCTGCCGGATTTCAAAGCTCCAACATTTATTACCATATCAACTTCAGCAGCACCGTCTTTTATAGCTTCCTGAGCTTCAAAGGCTTTTACTTGCGGAAGGGTAGCTCCTAATGGAAAACCTACTACTGTGCAAACCTTAACAGAACTGTCTTTTAAAAGCTCTGCAGCTTGCTTTACATTGGCAGCGTTTACGCATACTGAAGCAAAGCTGTACTCTGCTGCTTCCTTGCATAGCTTTTCAACATCCTGTTCTTTTGCATCTGCCTTAAGTATTGTGTGGTCAAAATATGACGCCAAGGTTTTTTTATCCATAAAAACAACCTCCAATTATTATAAAATAATTTCTCCTTGAGCTCCGTTTTGTATGCCTGCTGCGTTGCCTTCTTCTATATCTATGTGCATATCAAGAGCAAAAGTCGGGTGAACTCTTACAACAACATTTTCAAATACTACTGCTCTCTCATTGCCCACTCTTACCTTCACTATGTCTCTGTCCTTTACGCCGTACTTTGGCGCATCGTCTGTGTGCATATGCACGTGTCTTGCAGCAACAATAACACCCTTATCAAGAGTAACCTGACCCTTAGGTCCAACAAGTGTGCAGCCGGGAGTTCCGTTAGTATTTCCTGAAGCTCTTACTACTGCTTCAACACCAAGTGTTCTTGCATCAAATACAGATATTTCAACTTGTGTTTCAGGCCTTTCGGGACCAAGTATTCTTACACCCTTTAAAGTTGATTTTGGTCCAACTACGTCTACCTTTTCATCA
>JAQZBM010000049.1 GCA_029238945.1 Clostridia bacterium | reverse complement strand
GTTGCTGCCTTACCTACAGCCACAGGATACTCTTTGACCAAAACTCCGCTTTTGTAAAGTCTTAAGATACGTGCAGCTGAATTGATAGTTATGGCATAATCTGACGCATTTGTATCAGCATGCACATATCCGGTGCAAAGTATAGCTGCTAACAGTAGTACGATAAACCTTTTCAAATTTATACCTCCTAATGTTAATAATCAAGATTATTAACATATACAATGTTGTCAGTTATAAATATTAGTCCTATGGAGGTTTTATTCGAAAAATTTACATAAAAAATTTCTCATGTGTAAAACTATCTATTGATTTTTATAAAATCCTGTATTATAATAAATAAAGTAATCCGCCGAAGTGGTGAAATTGGCAGACGCACTGGACTCAAAATCCAGCGGTAGCGATACCATGCCGGTTCGAGTCCGGCCTTCGGCACCATATAGCAAACTACTCTTGAAGTCGCCAGATATGCGAATTTAGGAGTTTTTATTTTTTTTGTATTATGTTTATCTTAGACCAAAATTTGAGCTTTATTCTTTTACATATCTATCATACTTATCTTTAATTCATTCTGTAATGTTTTTATATTTGCATGACGATAAGTGAACGTGTTAGCAGCAAAAAACCTGCCCTAAAACGGACAGGTATATAAACAAATCTTGCGTTCGTAATTTTGAAATTATCTTTTTTTTGTTAAAGTTTTTTGTAAACTTTGCTTTAATATTGATAAACCGGAATAGATGCCGATTAAAACGATAAAAATTTCCAATCTACCCAGTACCATACCAACCATTTCAACAATCAGCGTTGCTGTTCCGGTTGCAGGGCCAGTTAATCCGATTGATAAGCCAACTGTTCCCAGTGCAGATGCAAATTCAAACATTGCTTCAGTAAGATTGCAATCAGCCGTCAATGTAAGAAGCAGTGCACCGATGATGTATATACCAAGGTAGCATGAGATAAAACCTATGGTATCTGCCACTGAATCACTGTCGATAGGCATCTTTCCCTGTGCCTTATAATAGCTGGGAGCCATCACGTTACGTGCAGGTGTCAGACGCTTGCGGATATTTTCCCCTGTCATACGCAAAAGTAAATATACCCGGGTAAGTTTGATACCCCCAGCCGTCGAGCCAATGCCTCCTCCAATTAACATAAGCAAAATAAGAATACCAATGCTGAATGGCGGCCAGCCAACATAGGTTACAGTGGAATAGCCGGTAGTTGAAATTGCTGACACTACATTAAATAATGCTATGCGTATACTTTCTGCAGCACTCATGTACAGCCCGGAAAACAATGCAGAAGCTATAACCGGCACAAAGAATGCAATAAGCACCAGCATAAAACGAACCTCGCTTACACGTTGTACCCGTTTGAATTTCATTTTTGTTATCAGCAGCAATACGGCAAAATTGGTTGTACCTATAAGCATCAGTGCGATGGTGACTGCCTCAATAGCAAGGCTGCCATATGCCCCAATACTATCTACCCTGGTAGAAAACCCCCCGGTAGACAATGAAGACATAGCATGGAGCAAGCTTTCAAACGTATTCATGCCAAAAACATTATAGAGCAGCGTCCCTCCTGCCAGATAAGATAAATACATTATTAATATAATTCTTGCTGTCCTTTTGAGGTTTGGCAATAGCTTGTCCGGATGCCCCTCAGCGTTATATAGATTCATAGAATGCTTCCCTTGGATGAACATCACCATCACCATAACAAAGCCTAGGCCACCGCAAAATTGCATAAAGCTGCGATGGAACAAGAATATGCGAGGGGTAACATTCACATCCATGACTGAAAGACCTGTAGTCGTCCATCCGCTTATGGCTTCAAATAATGCTTGTATAAAGGTTAATTGTCCGGAAATTACAAATGGGAGCGCACCGGCAAAAAAACCATAGCTCCAGGCAAATAAGACAGTTAAGCTGCCGTATTGCATTGTGCGCCACCTTTGAAGGCAGCTTTCATCATGCTTTAATATCAAGCATAAGACCAAGCCCAGAATGATAGACGCAAGGGATGGTATGAGGAATGCAGGTGCATAATGTAACTCATCAGGATAAAAAGGCAGCACCGCAAGCGGCACAGCAAGAAGAAATCCAATAAGCAGCACCAACTTCCCGTAATTATTGCAACTTGAAAAATATCGTTTCATAGTCATATCTGCCCAGTCAACTCCTTAATAGCTTCCATCTCTTGCTTATCCGACGAAATTAAAATAAGCATATCTCCGCTAAGTATACGTGTATCCCCGCGGGGAATCATGCTTTTTTCACCACGAAGTATACAACCGATAATTACCTCTTCAGGCAAATTTATTTCCCATAGCTTTTTACCTACAACCGGTGCAGTTCCTGATATAGGCACCTCGGCAATACTGATACGCGCCTCACCTGTCGGCAGTAAGGTAGCGATTCCATCCAAAAACGCTTGCTGTTCAATTATATTTGTAATCGCATTGACCGCACAGACGACAGAGTCAATTCCCATCTTGTAGAAAAACTCGGTTTTCTTTGGATCATTCACAAGCGCAACCGTCTTTTTCACATTAAATTTCTTTTTGCATAGTTCACAAATTACCAGGTTGTCATCGTCATATTGTGTAAGAGCGATAGCAATATCAGCATCCTGTGCATTGGCATCTTCCAGAACGAATGGTTTGCTTCCATCGCCATTGATAACAGCAAGAGAATTAATCTCAGCTAATATAAGGCAATTCTGATAATCGCTGTTGATTGCCGTCACTTGATAACCTTTTTTTATCAGCGAATCAGCAAGAGAATGCGCTTTGTGAAAGCCGCCAATTAATAGAACACGCTTCTTCATATGTTCTCCTCCCTTCCGGCGCTGTCAAGCAGGTTGCTAATCCTTTTTATTGACAAAACGGCTGGACATATCGTATCAATGCCGAATTCTTGACAAACACATTCTAGTTCGGGGTCATAAAGTCTGGCTATAACACGTTCTTTTTTGAAAAGCTCTTTAGCCATCTGAGCAATCATTATGTTAGTATTGTCGTTGTTAGTGACTGAAATAACTACAGTCGCTTTTTCTATTTGTGCTTCCTGAAGAACATCAGCATCTGTGGCATCCCCCGTAAGTGTAAGCCCTCCGAATGACGGTGAGAGCTTGCGGAAAGAATCCTTATCATTGTCTATAACTAAAACATTTCCATCCTGCTCGGACAAAGTATTTGCAAGACTGGCTCCAAGACGTCCACAACCTATAATTACTATATAATCATCCGATTTTTTTTGCGTAAATAGTTTCATCTTTTAATCCCTCCTAACAACATGACCGATACCAGCCGCATCATGTTTGACTTTGTATAAGTCTCCTTTTTTTCCTTGTAGACAGTCGGTTTCATCAAATGCACATTTCCCCTTCGAAAAAAAAGTGCCGAAGCGATTCAAATTGTATCTCGCAGGAATATAAGAAGGATCAAGCGCCCATGCTGCCCGGAAGTGCTTCATGGCAGTCAAGTGGTCACCCTCCATTTCCAGCAGGACACCCATTAAATTATGCGGCTCTGGTGCGTGCGGATATCTGCCCATAGCGTTTTGTATAATCAATTTACACTCTTGATATTTGTTTTGTTCTAAAAGTTTTCTGACTGTACTGCATAATGAGGTCAATTCTTGTTCACTTTCTGGTATATTTATCTGTTCCACTGCTTCCACCTCCCTAAAACATAATTGAGGTAAATCTCTTGCTTCTTATAATAGCAAAGCCGCTGTGAGGATAGTGTGAGAAGCAGACTTATCCTGTGAGATTTCTGTGAGAATAAACAATGCCGCTATGGTAAATTACCATAGCGGCATTGTTTATTTTTATTCATCTTTAAGTCTGTACCCTACACCTATTTCAGTTATTATATAACGGGGCTTTGCAGGATTTTTCTCGATTTTTCGGCGCAGTCCTGCCATCAATGCCCTCAATGCCTGTGTATCTGTTCCATAGCCAACTCCCCATATTTCTTTTATTATATATCCTGTTGTCAGTACCTTTCCAATGTTTTTGAAAAAGAGAACCAGCAGGTTATACTCCATCGGTGTCAAATGCAGCTCACTTTCGTCAAGGTAAACCAAATGCTTACTTAAGTCTATTTGCAAGCCTCCAACAGAAAGGACAGCCTGTGTATTGCCACCTCTCTGCTTATATAAATGGCGTATAGCTACACGAATACGAGCCATAAGTTCTGTTGTGGAAAAGGGCTTTGTCAAATAATCGTCAGCACCTATGTCCAGTGCAGCAGCCTTATCCTTATCTTGGTCCCGTGCTGATATGACAATGATAGGCATTTCGGACCATTCTCGTACTTTTTTGATAACCTCCATGCCGTCAAAATCTGGCAATCCAAGATCAAGCAGCATCAAATCAATTTGCTCTGAAACAAGTATTCCAAGTGCTCCTTGTGCAGTCCCGGCGGTAAAATAACCGAAACCTTCCTGCTTAAGAGAATAGCAGATAAAGTTTCTGATCTGTGAATCATCTTCTACAACAAGTACAAATTCCTTATAGCTATTCATTATTTTCCACCTCCAGTGGAAGCGTAAATACAAATTCCGCCCCTTGACCATCCGTACGATTACGAGCTTCAATAGCTCCTCCATGTGCCTTTATAATGGCATCACATATTGCGAGCCCAAGTCCGATTCCATTCTTTGCATCAACTCGTTTGACATGTGAAGTATAAAACATCTCGAAAACGTGAGGTAAATCGTCTGCTGCTATGCCGCTGCCCCTGTCCCTGACAGCAAATACAGCGGAATGTATTTTTTCACTTTTTGCTACCGAAACGCTTATTTCACCCTCCGGTGATGTATGTTTAACAGCATTATCCAAAAGGTTTACAAGGACCTGTTCAATCAATTTGGCATCCATCGGAACAAGCAGCAGTTCATCCGGTGCACTGACTGTAATCTCATGTTTTGGAGATCGCAGTGCAATACGTTCTACTGCACTGCCAATGACTTCCTCAACAGCTTCCATCTGTTTATCCAAAACTAGTTTCCCCTCTTGCAGCCGGGTAAGATTCAAAATATTCTCTACCAGCGCGTGCAGCCAATCTGCATCTTCATAAATGCCTTCGACCAGAGAATAACGAGGGTCATCGGTTTTGGTCATATCCATAAGCATTTCTGATGTACCCATGATACCGGAAAGCGGCGTACGTAAATCATGAGAGATTGCCTGTAACAGGGTTGATCGATATCGTTCCTGTACAGCTTCCTCGCGAGCTTTGATACGCTGTTCAGAAGACCTAAACCTATCCATCGCCATAGCAACACTTTCAATCATGGAGTGTAAAATACGTATCTGTGCTTCACTCATTACCTGTGCTCTTTCCTTTGGCATGCGAATAATGCCAAGTATGCTTTCCCTGCCATAGATAGGCCAATCATAAAACTCTGCCCCCGTATCGTAACTTGTTCTCAGCCCCTCAATGCGATGCTTGAGCTCTATAGTATCCTCAGCTTTTCTGTGGATTTGTTTTCCTGATGAAACCTGTTGTAAAAATGATATCTCCGGCATACCGTTCTCATCAAAGCAAAGGATAGCAGCTTTGCACAAAAAGCAATCACTTATCGTATTTACGGCAATACCTGCAATATCGTGCATGTCTTTAGCATCAGTGAGACGGCTGGTAAGGTTGTAGACAGCCTTTGTTTCTGCCTCTTTTTCTCTCGCTGAAAGTGCGCTCTGCTTGACATGGGAGGTAAGCGTGCTTGTAATGATTGCCGTAATAGTCATAATAACAAAGGTAATGATATAGCTTGGATCATTAACTGAAAAAGTAAAGTAAGGCTCCGTGAAAAAGTAATTGAAAGCAAAAGTAGCAATCACCGATGCAAGGATGCCGAATATAAACCCTCTTGTAAGCCATGCAGTCATAAGTACCGCCAGAAGATAAACTATAACTATGTTGGTTTCGGGAAAGCCGATTAAGCGAAAAAGATACCCCAAGGAAGAGGCAATCATAAGCAGCACTGTCATTAGAAAGGCACGAAAAATATAATGCTGTATCTTTCTTATGTTTCGTTCTGACAAGATATATCACCTCCGTATTCGCCGGCTTTCTTAACCATTATATATTTCATGCTAAACAATTTACATGCTTCAAATAGCACGAAATGTAACCCTCTGTTTATAGCTATTTATCATAGTATATTTCGATACCATAAAAAAATCAAGCTGTTATTACCAAGATTGCTCGTTGAGCTGTCTTGTCTTTAGGCTGATTCAGTATAGCTGCATCTTGATAAGGCTTAAATTATAGATAAAAGAGCTGCATTACTGCAGCTCTTCTTCTTTTATTTGATTATCAAGTTTTTGAATCTTAATCTTGGATATTCTCTTGTCGTCTACTTCTTCTATCCTAAAGGCTATTGTCTCAAACTGCACCTCATCGCCTACCTCGGGCATTTTGCCTGATAGACTGAGTATCATACCGCTGATTGTATCAAATTCTTCTTCCGGTAAGTCGATATGCATTATTTCGTTTATTTCGCCTACACTAAGCATTCCGCTTACTATATATGTATTTTCGTCTAACTGTTCAAAATCCAAGGTCACATCATCATACTCATCAAATATGTTGCCCACGATTTCCTCCAACAGGTCCTCTATTGTGATTAAGCCTGCCGTTCCGCCGTATTCATCGATAACTATTGCTATGTGAGTCTTTGATTTTTGCATTTCCTTGAAAAGCTCGTCAATTTTTTTGTATTCAGGTACAAAGTATACCGGCCTTATTATATCCTTCAAAGAAAGCTTCCACTCTGTATTCTTTTTTATTAATGCAAATAAATCCTTTATGTATAGAACTCCGATTATATTGTCTCTTGATTCCTCATATACAGGTATTCTTGAGAAGCTTTCCTCTACTATAACCTCAAGAATTTCTTCCAGCTCAGCATCTATACTTACAGCCACAATATCCGTTCTAGGAGTCATAACTTCCTTTGCAACCGTATCATCAAACTCAAATATGCTGTTAATCATATGAGTTTCAGTTTCCTGAAAAATTCCCTTTTCTTCTCCTACGTTTATCATTAGCCTTATTTCTTCTTCAGTAATCTGGTCATTATCTACATTAGCTGATCCGCCAAGCATTCTGGCGATAAAATTTGTAGTGAAGGATAAGGCCTTAACGGCCGGAGATGTTATAAGGAATAGTATTCTAATAGGCTTTGCAACTATTAATGCTATTTTGTCGGACTTTTCAAGAGCTAATCGCTTTGGAACCAGCTCTCCCAATATTAGTGTTACAAATCCGATTATTAATGTCACCAGCAATGTTGCTATAACTGCCGCAGAAGCAGTTATTACAGGTATATTTAAACTTTTTAAGAACTGTGCCAGGCTGTTTGAAAGTGTCTGAGCTCCTATGGCACTGGCTAAAAAGCCTGCAAAGGTAATTCCTATTTGTATGGTCGCCAATAGCTTGCTTGGTTCTTCCAGAAACTTGCTTACAATCTTTGCTGATTTGTTTCCTTCATCTATCAAAGGCTTTAGTCTCGCTTGTCGAACAGATACTATAGCCATTTCAGAGGCTGCAAAGAATGCATTTGCACCAATTAATATTAATATCAACAATATCTGCGTCCACAAGTCACTGCTTTCCATCAAAAAATTCCCCCTAGTGAAAATGTTATTTTAATTATTATTATACTATTTATTATAGTTTGAATTCAAACCAATATTAGACAATAATTGTCCAATGTGCTAAATTTTCACTCCTTTACTACCTAAACGCACAATCAAGCAATTAATTCTTACTATATCTGTAATTCTCTCGATAAAGCTTGTTTTTAGTGGTATACGTAAAAGAGCAAGGATACTTAAGCCTCACTTGCTTAAGAGTCCTTGCTCCAATCCGGAAATGAAAATTATTAGAAGCATAAATTTGAGATATTTATCACATCTGTTTTCAATATGAAGCAGTACAAGTATAAAAAGTACAAATTTATCCTCTTTATTCAGCTTTTTCATGAGATTAAGCACAATCTGTTCATAACCCATTTAGCTTCCCACCTTATTTGTCAGTCCCTCAAATAATGCAATCAAGCTTATCGCTCTTACACACTCATCTATGCTCTTCTGTCTTTTCTCTGATAGAAAAGGTCTCATGGAATTTAGAAATACAGCCCTTTTATCATTTTTTCCGGTATCATATATCCTGCCCATAAGAGAGTTCATCAGTATGCTGGTGTCAAAAGGTACGGGAGTAAGAGCTGTGGAATTTGTATCAAGGCCTAATACGTCCTCCTCATCTACTTCCTTTTTTTTTTGCGTGTCCATGCCTCCAAGCAGCATGCCCATCAACTGATTCTTTAGGCCGTCCATGTCATTATTCTTAAGCATATCAACCAGCTGCTGGCTGTTGCCGTCTTTGCTGCGCCCTAAGAAGTTTATCAAATCTTCCTTGAGTCCGTCTATATCCCCCTTATTTATCTTTTCCTTGATACCAGGATCAATATTTGAATTCTTATTTATTTCGTTTGACAGCAGATTCTTCATATCATTTTGAGATAAATTATCCAGATCTACCCCGGGCAGCTTTTCCTGTACCTTTTTCTTCAGATTTTTTATATCTTCGCTCTTTCCATAAGGCATAATAAAACCTCACTTTCCTACAAATTAGCTTCACATAAGTTAATATACCAGTCTTCTTTTTTCTTTTCCTTCCCTGCTGCGTCTGTATATATAGTCATTGCTCTCCTCCACCTCTAACTCCCGAGATTCCTTTTTCTCCTTTTTGGCAGGGAAGAGGAAGAAAACAATCAGTAATATTGCAAGTATCCAAATTATATTGTCATCTAAATCGAAACCCAATAAATTAAAGCCCATACTATTACCCCCTTTGCTGCATACTCCCTTAATTCCATAATATTCATTCGAACAAGTTTGGTTACAGTTTGTCAAAATACCAGGAAAAAATTAAGCGGTACAAGCAGCTAAGCTGCTTGTACCGCTCTATCCTTATATTCCAAATCCGAAAGTTCTTCCGAAGCCGCCAAAGGCTATTATAGCCAGTATTATAATGAAGAAGAAGTTGTTCTCTCTACCAAATCCGCATGCCAGAAGTATGAAAAGCAGCAGAAGAAGCAGAAAACCATTGTCGCAGCCAGTGAAAGCGCCTAATACGCCGTCATTGCATCCACCCATAATTACACCTCCTTATTTAATTATATTATTAGCTAACTACCTAACTTTAGTAAGTTGCCTAAGCCTCCAAAAATGCTTCCAGAGCCTAAGGAAGGTAGTAGAAAAACAAGAAGGAGCAGAATCAGAATCAAAGAGTTTCCTCCTCCGAACAATCCTCCTAATCCCGAGCCTAATCCAAGGCTCGGCAAGACAAATACCAATATCAGTAGTATCAATATCAAGTTGTTTCCACCAAACAAACTATCAATGCCGCCAGACATTTACACACCTCCCTTCAAAGCGTCTTCTTTTGTATATCTGAGCCTTATCCTTGGAACATGTTTGCTATACGCCAAAACCGAAGGTCCTTCCGAAACCGCCGAAAGCTATTATAGCCAGTATTATAATGAAGAAGAAGTTTTGCTCTCTACCACGACTGCAAGCCAATAGTATGAAGAGTAACAGAAGAAGCAGGAAACCATTGTCGCAACCGTTGAAAACGCCTAATACGCCGTCATTGCATCCACTCATAATTACACCTCCTAACTTGTTTCAATATTTTCGCCCTTGCGGGCTTTTTCTTTTGTGATTTATTTAGCTTTTACTAAATGCCGAAACCGAAGGTTCTTCCGAAGCCGCCAAAGGCTATTATAGCCAGTATGATGATGAAGAAGAAGTTGTTGTCTCTGCCGAAGCCGCATGCTAACAGTATGAAAAGCAGCAGCAGAAGCAGGAAGCCATTGTTTGTAAATGCACCTAAAACACCGTCTTTGCAAGTATCTTGTACACCTAGAACATCATTGCAGCAATTTCCCATTTTTTACATCCTTTCTACAGTATTATTTTTTGAACTAACTATTTGCTAGTCTTGCTTCCCATATTAGAAGCCAAATACTCTGCCAACTCCGCCAAATGCGATAATGGCAAGTATTATGATGAAGAAGAAGTTGTTCTCTCTGCCTGTTGTCACATTAGATGCAAGCAGTATAAATAGTAACAACAGCAACAAGAAGCCGTTATCTTTGCACCCTCCTAAAATTCCGTCTGCCATGTTTGCACCTCCTCTCCCACTTATTAATTTTTATCTGCAGCTGCTTAAAGCCCTCCCCCTCTCTTTTGATTAGGGGTTGTTTGCTTTTCCCACTTCCATACTATGTACAACTTATTTATTGGTTACTAAAAAACAAAATTTCATGTCCTAAGACATGAAATAATTAATCAAGTTACTATAAAAATTGCACTATTGCTTCTACACGGTGAAAAAGTCAGTACTGTGTGCAATTTATAAACAGCGGAATACAATTTCGTGCTATTTGAATCACGTAAATGTTTAGCACGAAATGTATTGAATATAATTGTCACCTTTTATATATGCTATAATATTATAGTGTGAATAAGACACGACAATAGATAAAACTATGTTTAAACTGGAACTGGAAGGGGTATCATAATGTCAAAGCTAATGTGGAAGCCTGGAACAATGCTATATCCGCTGCCCGCAGTAATGGTTTCCTGCAGAAACAACGAGGGCATCAACAATATATTAACAGTTGCATGGACAGGTATAATATGTACGAACCCGGCAATGCTGTACATATCAGTGAGACCGGAGCGTCATTCATACAATATGATTAAGGAAACAGGGGAGTTTGTAATAAACATCCCCAATAGGAAGCTGGCTTTTGCCACTGATTTCTGCGGTGTTAAGTCAGGCAGGGACATCGATAAATTTGCGCACTTGAAGCTTACACCTGCAAAATCTAATCTTGTAGCTGCACCATTCATCGATGAATGCCCGGTAAACTTGGAATGCAAGGTCAAAGAGATTGTAAAACTGGGAAGTCACGATATGTTCATAGCAGAAATACTATGTGTAAATGTAGACGAAGGGCTTCTGGACAGTAAAGGAAAACTTCAGCTGAACAAAGCAGACCTTATCTGCTATACTCACGGAGAGTACAGAACTCTGGCTGATTCTATGGGGAGTTTCGGCTTCTCCGTGCGAAAGAAGGATGACAAGAAGCGCAAGTAATATTCAGGTGGTGATAAAATGCCAATCGTAAATGTAGCAAATCACTTCATTGAGAATAACGGAACCCCCGTAGATCCCGACAGTAAAAATCAGCGTAAAAACAAAAATGAAAAAAAAAGACCAAGAAAAAAGTAAAGTCCGTTAAGACTTTACTTTTTTCTTGGCTCTGCATAATCAGCGCGGTTTACTATGCTTTCCATAATTTGCTTGCACTTATTCCCAAAGGAGCTTATGGATACTCCATACTTCTCTGCAAGCTCCTTTTGTGTCTTCTTTATACTGTTAAGCCTGCAATACACATATTCCAACGCCGCTGCCCACTCTTCAATTTTGTTAATCTGCGGCATATTGGGATACCTGTACTTTATAAATGCCATCCACATATCTTCCACAGCTCTTTTATATGCTCCCTTGTATAGACCCTTCATATTCATATGTGCTTTCTTGATTATATCCTCCCACTCGCCGTTGACGGCATAAACATCTATGCTGAGTGGGTCTGCGGTAATTTCCATAACTTCTCCCGCGAAATTAACCTTATAGGGCTGAGGAGCTCCTATAATATCAAGCAGGAAAATGGCCTCTACCTTTATTTCATCTTCCATATCCGAGGATAGAAGTAATTTTCGAATGATATCTTGACTCTCTATCATAAGTCCGATTTTTATTTTGTTGAATATAAGCTTCCTTATTAAAACTCTGTCAAGGAATATGCTGTAATACAACGCCTCCTCCACAGCTTTGTCCCTCAGCATATCTTTTGCAGCCTCTGTATTGCTGTCTACAAATTTCTGCGTTGTCAAAACTCTTCTGTCTATTTCCTCCTTAGGCAGCTGATATGAATAAGTTAAAATAGGCGCCGCCTTTTCACTCTCTGCTCTTGCGCCTGTGCTTTGAGCCAAGTTAATATAATAATCTGACAGCAGATTCTGGCTATCCAGCTGCTTCAGTCTTTTCCAGTGCTTGATACTGTCATTGTACTTTCCTGAATTAAAAGCCGCCACCGCTGCATAGTGAGTATACAGGGTATTATCAGCCTCTACGGATAAAAGCTTCTTATAGACTTTATAGGCATCAGTATGCTTTTCAAGGAGCCCTAAAGTATCTGCAATCTTATACAGATATTCGGGATTATCAGTGCTTATTTTCTTTATTTCCTTTATCTGCTTTTCCACCCAATTGTCTAATCCAAGCTTTCTGTAGAATATCGCAATATTGCAGTTTGCATGTATGTTATATTTCTCATAGCTTAATACTTCTCTAGCGAACTCAATTGCCTTCTGAGTATCGCCCAGATAATAATAAGACAGGGACAGGTTGTTTCTTGCAGGCACTGCATTGGGCAGCAGTGTAACTACCTGTTCGAACTTTTCGGCTGCCTCTTTGTATTGCCTTTTCTCCAAATGACTGATAGCCTGCTCCTCTATGGCATAAATTCTCTCCAGCTCCTCATCATCAAGATTATTATTGGCATCCTTAATCATTGTCAGCATCTCTAAAAGCTCTTCCGCTTCTTCAGAGAACTCGCCTTCCGGTTCTTTTTGCAGATACTTGTCGAATTATTCCACAGACTTCTTTATCTTCTGCATCTGTAGGTAATTGCATGCCAGACCAAAGTAGCACTCATCATAATTCGGATCCAGCTCATTAACTATCTTCAGCAAAATCTCAGTAGATTGGTCCACATCGCCCAGTTCAGCCAGCAAGCCCGCATAATTAAACTGCAGAAAGCTGTCATTCGGCTTCAGCCCAACAGCCTTTTCTATATATCTCAATGCCGATTTTAAATTTCCCTTTTGTATCTTCCTATAGCCAAGGTCAAAATAAAAATCCGCACCTCTTTCGAAAGCTATAATGTTATTCTTCTTCATAATACACCTCATTTACGCAAACAAGCTTAGTTTTGAAACCCCGGAAGTGTTACTCTAAACAGATTCCGCTTTTCATCAT
>JAQZBM010000048.1 GCA_029238945.1 Clostridia bacterium | reverse complement strand
ATTTTTCTTGTAAGATACGTACTGATGTCTGTGTTCTTTGGCAGTACCTCAGATTTCGCTGGTACCAACAGTACATCATCAAAGGTTAGTCCTTCCTTTAGAAATTTCTCCATTATATTCACTCCTTAAATAGAAATTAATTATTTAATCCCAATAAACTCAAATTACCACTACAATAATCACATATATTAATTTGTGCAATAGATGCGATAAATAGTCATGGTAAACAAAAAGCAGCACAAGTGAATTATGCTGCAAAATAGCAATAAATCACTCATAGTCGCACAATTTTCGGCTGTGCGGTAGAAACGTCCGAACCATATTATCGGAAATATATGAGTTAAAAATCTGGTTATTGCTAACTAGTATATTTAATTGTACTGGCTTTGTCAATCTGTTTTTTTCATAGATTTATCTATTTTGTCCCTTGCAGCCAGTAAAGCTTCGTTGAACACTTGGGCAATAGGCAGAGAGTTGTCCTTTGCGATTCTTTTGCAGTCCTCATACTCGGGAACCAGCTTAATAATTTTCCCCTCAAGCTTGCCTGCCTTGCAGCGTACCTTGCCGTACTCAAGCAGCACCTCTATGAACTCTCTTTCCAATATGTCTCTGTCCATCTCGATATATCTGACGCCAAAGGTGCTGGTGAAGGTCAGCAGCACCTTTGTCATCTCCTTCTGCTTATCTTGGCTGCAAAGCACCGAGAGCTTCACACCCGGCCTGTTCTTCTTCATTTGTATATCAGTAAAGTAGACATCCAAGGCTCCTGCTTCCAAAAGCTGCTCCATGACATATCCAAGCTGCTCACCTGTCATGTCATCGATGTTGGTGTTTATTTCTACAACCCTATCGGTTAGTTTTTTTTTTCGTTGTACAGGTATGTCCTCAGTACATTTGGTTTTTCATAGGTTTTCTTGCCAAGACCATAGCCTATTTTCTCTATGATGATATCGCTGCCGTCTTCAAAGCCGTCTGCCAGAGCTTTGACTATGCCGGCACCTGTAGGCGTAACCAGCTCAAACCTCACATCAGTGAAGTATACAGGTACATCTCTTAGTATCTCCAGACTTGCCGGCGCCGGCAGCGGGAATACTCCGTGGGCACAATGGACAAAGCCTTGGGACAAGGGTATCCTTGAGAAAATTATTTTATCAGGCTTCAAGGCATCTATGCATATTGCAGTGCCTACTATATCAACGATAGAGTCTACTGCGCCAACCTCGTGGAAGTGCACCTCCTCCAGAGGTTTTCCGTGTATTTTACCCTCAGCCTCTGCAATGACTCTGAAAATCCTTTTGCTTAATTCCTTTACATTTTCATTCAGACTGCTTTCATCAATCATAGCAGAAATACTGCTGAAGCTTCTATGTTGATGCTCATGATGGTGGTGGCTAAGTGCAGCCGCAGCCTCATGATGATGTTCATGAGAATGCTCATGTGAATGATCGTGGTTATGGTGATGCTCATGGCTGTGCTCCTCATGGGTCAGCACCACATCGACCTTTGTTCCCATTATGCCGTTTTTCAGCTCTTTCATTATATCCAGCTTGTATTCACCATCCAGCTTCAAAGCCTTCAAGTTCTCTATAAGATAATCCTGGTCAACTCCCAAATCCAGCAGTGTGCCCAAGGTCATATCCCCGCTTATACCTGAGAAGCAGTCAAAGTATAAAACCTTCATTTGTTTTTCCTCCAAATTACTCTTATCTTCCTTTATTTATCATGCTTGCCAAGAAGCCTGCACCAAAGCCGTTGTCGATATTGACGACAGAAATGCCGCTGGCGCAGCTGTTCAGCATGGTAAGAAGAGCTGCCAGCCCTCCGAAATTGGCTCCATAGCCCACGCTGGTAGGAACTGCAATCACAGGACAGTCCGCCAAGCCTGCAATTACACTGGCTAAAGCTCCTTCCATACCCGCAGCTGCAATGATTGCACTGGCATCCTCCAGTTTGTCGGTATTCATAAGCAGTCTGTGTATTCCTGCCACCCCTACATCATAGAGCCTTACAACGTTGTTGCCGTAGAACTCAGCAGTTACTGCAGCTTCCTCCGCCACCGGCAAATCCGATGTACCTCCTGTGGCAACAACTATCTTACCTTGGGGCTTTTCCTCCCCGCCTCTGTTTACTGTTATAATCCTTGCTTTTTCAAAGTACTTGGCTTCCGGAACCTTTGCCTTAACAGCCTGATAGGTTGTCTCATCCGCTCTGGTACCCATTACCTTCTGATTGAACTCCAGCATTTTTTCAAATATGGAAGCCGTCTGCTCCTGAGTCTTCCCGGCACAGTATATTACCTCTCCCTTACCTGTTCTAAGCTTCCTATGGTGGTCTATCTTTGCATAGTCCATATCCTCATAGGGAAGCTTTCTAAGCTGTTTTACGGCTTCCTCCGTATTCAGCTCGCCGCTTTTTACTCTGTTTAGCAGCTGCTCCAAGTATTTCTCATCCATATTCATCCCACCTGACTATTTGTTTAGTACCTCGTTCAAGCTGCATATTCAAAGCCAATTTCCTTCAGCTTCAAAAATTTCTCCACAATTTCAACCTTCTGAGTATCAACAAATATATAATCTAAAAAGTCAATGCTCTATAGTAGAATATTATCACCATTATACTGCATATAAAAACCTTGACGACATTCCCCAAGAGATAACCGATAAAAACTGCTACACCGGATTTAACTGCATTTTTCATTTCCTTGCCAAAGTACAATTCACCTAAGATTATACCTGCCAGCTGACCTATTATCAATCCCGGTATGCTGAATACCACCAAGCCTATAAGTCCCAGTACTATACTGGCTATAATACCTTGCTTGGAGGCTCCGTATTTCTTGGCGGTCAAAAAGCTGGCAGCATAGTCTATACCCCAAGCCGCAAGGGCTAGTAAAGTAAAAACTATCATATAGCCTACGCCAAAGACCTGAAAGCCTGTACCCCATGCATAAAATATTATTGCACCGAAAACCAGCCAGGTGCCAGGCAGTACAGGTACAAATATGCCTACTAAGCCCGCAATTATAAGTATTGTACTGATTATCAGATACATTATGTTCATAGCATCACCAACCTATGTATTATATAAAAGGCTTCTATTAAAGGAACCTAACGAATAGGGAAGCCTTTTATGAAATGCATTTCTGAAAGTTTGTTTAAGGTGGATTTATACTTTCCTATGCATTATAGAAAACCTCTGCTTGATATTCTCTTCATTTCGCAGAGGTTTTATTACAGCAGTGTCTACTGCTCTATATTTATTCTAAAACACTTATGGTATCTCCTGCTTTAACGATACCTTCCTTCAATACTTTGGTGAATATACCTTCAGTAGGCATAACACAGCTTCCAATCTGCTTGAAAATCGCACATTTAGTATGGCACTCCTTGCCTATCTGTGTTACCTCCTGGATTGTTTCTCCTATTTGAAGCTTTGTACCCACAGGCAGCTTCCATAGCTCCAAGCCTTCAGTGGTTATGTTCTCGGCAAATTTGCCTGTACAAAGTCCCTTTATGCCCAGAGCCTTCATCTTATCAATGCTCTCTATTCCAAGCAGACTTACCTGCCTATGCCAGTTGCCAGCATGGGCATCACCTACCAAGCCATGGTCAACCTTGAACATGCCTTCTTCTATAGTCTTTTTGGGAACACCTTTTTTCTCACTGATATTAATTGCTATTACTTTACCTATCATATTAATTCCTCCCCCACATTTATCCGCCGATACGGTACATGTCTCTTTCAATAGGTCTGCTATCCTTGCTGTTCAGGTTATGCTGCATTGGCTTTCTCATTATTGACTGGGCTATGACATCCTGCAGTCTATCTTTGTCACCCAGTGCAGCCTTCACATCAAGCTCCAGTTCAGAATGCAGGCAGGGCTTCAGCTTGCCGTCTGCCGTAAGCCTTATCCTGTTGCAGCTTCCGCAGAAGGCATGACTTATAGGGTTTATAAGACCTACCTTGCCCAAGCCTCCCGGAAGTCTATAATATTTTGCAGGACTGCTTGGATCATCGCTTCCCGCCGGTATAAGCTCCGGAGTTCTTTCCAGTACAGTCTTATTGGATATAAAGTGTTTCTTAGCCCAGTTGCTTGCCTGTCCTATAGGCATAAGCTCTATGAACCTTACATCTATGTCCTTCTCCTTAGTGAGAGCTGCAAAGTCATCTATCTCATCGTCGTTAAAGCCGCCGATAAGTACAGTGTTTATTTTTATAGGCTCCAGCCCGGCCTTGCGGGCGGTATCTATTCCTTTCATGACATCGCCGAGCTTGCCGCCCCTAGTGATGTAAGAGTACTTCTCCTCATTCATAGTATCAAGGCTGACATTTACCCGCTTCAGACCTGCAGCCTTCAAGTCATGTGCGTATTTCTCCAGTAATATGCCGTTGGTAGTAAGGGCTATATCCTTTATGCTTCCAAGCCTGCTTATATTCCGTATTAAGTCCACAAGGCCCTTCCTTACCAAGGGTTCTCCCCCGGTAATGCGTACCTTGTTTACTCCTACCTCGGAGTATGCCTTTACTACCTCATATATTTCCTCCAGGGATAATATGTCCCGATGCTCTTTCTTGCATACGCCCTCCTCAGGCATGCAGTACATGCAGCGGAGGTTGCATCGGTCAGTAACCGAAATTCTAAGATAATTTATGTTTCTTCCAAGCGTATCCTTCATTTTACCCCACCGTTTCTATTGTATTGCGGGCAGGCATTGAAACCTGCCCCTACAGATTTATATATATTCCTATTTGATATTACAAAGTAGGCTTTTGCAGTATTCTAAAATGATTTATGCTAGGATGCTTACCGAGTCCAAAACCTGTTACCTGTCACCTGTCGCCTATCACCTGTTATATATATATTATCTCTCCTGCCTGTTCCAAGGAGTAGCCTCCCAGGGCTTCCAGCTCCTTTGCGAATTCCTCTGACTTAAGCATTTCTATAAACAGCATAAGCATTGGCTGCTTCAAATACTTCACCGGCACAGCGAAGTCATATTCCTCGTCTCCTACGGGTATGAAGTCAAGCCCCATTGCCTTGGCAGCCGACAATACTCCCAGTCCTGCATCGGCGCTTCCTGATTCAACTGCTGCCGCTACAGCCATATGTGTAGTCATTTCTCTTTGGTACCCTGATATAGCTTCCGGAGAAATCCCTTTTTTAGACAGCATGTAATCCAAAAGGATTCTTGTTCCTGCCCCCCGCTGTCTGTTAACAAACTGGACATCTTCTCTGGCTAGGTCCTCAAAGCCCTTTATATTCTTGGGATTGCCCTTCCTTATCATTATGCCTTGTATTCTTTTGATACCCTTAATCAATGCCATTTCTACATTCGGCAGATACCTTTTTACATATTCCACATTATAGCGTCCTGTATTCTCATCCAGGAGATGAATCGGTGCGATATGGGCTTCTCCCCTGCGCAGCGCCATTATGCCTCCCAAGCTGCCTACATGAGCTGAAGAAAGGCTGTAATCCGAATCTTTGTGATGGATGAGGTTCGCCATTATATCCATTACTATGTCATGGCTTCCTATGGATACTATAGTGCTTTTTATTTCTGCTATGTTCTTTAGAAGCTCAACTGTTACAGTCTCTCCTGCCTCAATTCCCTCAGAGTTCTGAGGGATGACCAGTATGCCGTCAGCCCTGACCAAGGACATTGTAGCTCCTGCTCCGCGGTTCAAGGGAGTAGCTATCAGCTTATCATCAACCATGCCAAGCTTTATGCGTACATACTCTCTATGCTTGAGAGATGAAACCACTCTTTTGGAAAGCACGGCTTCAGCTGTTTCTCTTATGTGTACCGGCTGCTTGATAAAGCTCTTTATTACAGGCCTTGCAAAGTTCTCAAATACGAAATATGCCGAAACCGGGAAGCCCGGTATGCCAATCACCGGCTTGCACTCCACTATGCCCAAAATAGCAGGCTTGCCCGGCTTAATGGCAACACCGTGCACCAGCACCTCTCCCAGCTCTCTTATTATCCCTACGGTGTAATCCTCCGAGCCTGCTGAGGAGCCTGCATTTATGACTACCATGTCGTTTTCCTGTGCTGCCTTTTGTATTGCTTCCTTCAGAAGCTTATAGTCGTCCGCTACGGGCTTGTATCTCACAGGCTGTCCGCCGTATTCCTTCACCAAGCCTTCAAACATTCTGGAGTTTGACTCAATTATTTTCCCAAGCTTCATAGCTTCGCCCGGCTCAATAATTTCAGTACCTGTCGGTATCAGCCCCACCATGGGCTTCCTATATACCTTAACCTGATTTACCCCTCCTGCCAGCATTGCGGCAATATCCACCGGTCTGATACTGTGATTTGAGGGTATTATCATCTCATTTGCAACTATATCCTCTCCGATTGGCCTTATATCCTGCCATGGAGCAGCTGACTTTATAATCTCTACAGTGCTGTCGTCAACAACGGTCACATCCTCAATCATTATTACCGCATCATAGGGATCCAGTATAGGGTTTCCTGTGTTGACATATATAAAGTCCTTTTCCAGGATTAGCCTGACAGGATTGGTCTCAGAAGCAGCAAAGGTATCCTTGGCCTTGACCGCAATTCCATCCATAGCTGATGCGTTGTAGTTAGGAGAAGAAAGTATGGCAAACACAGCCTGAGAAGTTACTCTCCCCATTGACTCCACCGTAGCTATTGCTTCTTCCTCTGCCTGCAGCCTGTCTAAGCTCAGTCTATCCAAATAAAGCTCCAAAGCCTTTTCAACTTCCATATTCGAAAGATATATATTTCTGTCTTGTTTGTTCATTTTGCTTCCTCCTATCCCATTACAACAGCTCAACCATAACAGTTTCGCCCTTGGTTAGTCCTTCCTTATTGTGAGGAATCCTTATAAAGCCTGTGGACCTGGATACCAGAGATATTGCTCCTGACTTACCGTATAACGGGATTGCCAGGTAGCCCTCCTCCGTTCTCTCAAGCTCAACCATTTGAAAGGTCTCCTTGCCCGGTGAGGAATGGACATTCACAGCACACTTGGCAATCAGCTGAAGCCTTTGATTTTCTCTGCTCATAAGCTTTGTTAAAAGATATTCTACAACCACCTTAAAAACTATCAGTGCTGAAACAGGATGTCCGGGAAGGCCAAACAGCGCCTTTCCCTTTGCCTTGCCTACTATGGTCGGCTTACCGGGTTTGATTGCTATACCATGGACAAATACTCCCGGTTCTCCCATTGCATCAATTACCTTAGCTGTAACATCCTTATTTCCTACCGAGCTGCCGCCGGAAACAAGCACTATGTGATTCTCCTCCAAGGCTGCCTTCACTGATGCCTCCAGCAGTGAGTAATCATCCCTTATTACCTGCTTTATGGTAACAAAAGCTCCCAGCTCCTCAGCCATAGATGACAGTGTATATGTATTTATGTCCCGAACCTGACCCAGCTTTATTGCCTCAAAGGGGTCTGCAATTTCATCCCCTGTTGATATGACAGCTACCCTTGGACGCTCAAACACCTTTATCTGTCTCACTCCTGCCGCTGCCAGGGTGCCTATATCCTGAGGTCTTACCAGCTTTCCTTTATATATCAAAGCCTCACCTTTAGAGACATCATCACCGATTTTGATGACATTCTCTCCCGGGGCTGTAGATGAGTATGCTGCTATAGTGTGGTTGTCCACCTCTTCAATATGCTCTATCATTATCATTGCGTCTGCACCCTCAGGTATCATGCCTCCTGTTGGTACATATGCAGTTTTGCCGCTGGTTATTTTCATTTCTGCTGCCTTACCCATTTCCACCTGTCCTACTACGTCCAGGAAAACGGGTATGCTTTCACTTACGCCGAAGGTGTCTGATGCCTTTATAGCATAGCCGTCAACCGTTGAGCGGTTGAAATCCGGGATATTCAGTTCTGATACTACACTCTCGGCAGCAGTCCTTCCCATTGCTTCCCCTATATTTACAAGCTCCACACCCAGCTTCAAATCGCTGAAATGCTCATCCATTTTTTCAAGCACCTGCTTAATAGTGTCAACCTTAAGTAGCTTCATGGTATTCTTCCTTTCTATATGCCTTAAATATATATTTATCTTCTATATTATAAATTCTTCTGATATAAAGCTTCCCATTGGAGTATTGTCTAAGTCTTCAAACAGAGAGCCTACTGCCCCCTGGATTTCTACACTTCCGTTGTTCATGAAGATTCCATAGCTGCACAGACGCTTCAGCTGTCTGACATTGTGGGTCACCAGCAGAACAGTGGCTCCGACTTTTTCGTTTATATGCCTTATTGCTTTCTCCATGATGTATATTGATTTTGGATCTATGTTGGCAGTAGGTTCATCCAAAAGCAGCAGCTGCGGCTCAAAGACCATGGCTCTTGCCAAAGCTGCCTTCTGCCCCTCGCCTCCGGACAGAGTCCGGGCGTTCCGGTGCCTTATTGAGCCTAGCTCCAACAACTCAAGCATAGTCTCCACCCTTCTGCTTATTTCATCTTTCCCTGCGCCTCTAAGCTTTAAGGGATATGCTATGTTTTCGTACACTGTAGTATTTATAAGGTATGGCTTTTGGAAAACCAAAGTAATGCCCTTCCATGTCTCCTCTGAGGCTTTTTTGTCTTCAAAGGCAACTGTCCCGCTGTCCGCTTTCTCAATGCCGGATATCAGCCTCATCAAGGTACTTTTTCCTGAGCCGTTAGGTCCGATTATTCCAGTTATGCAGCCCTTCTTTACCTCCAAGCTGTCAACTGACAGCACCTGTTTGCCGTCATAGGTTTTCCTTAAATTATTTACAGTTATCTTCATATTAATTCACCTGCTGACTATGATATAGAATGCTGTTTACTCCAAAGGATATAAGCAGAAGTACTATTCCGATTGCAATAGCCTGAGAGTAGTCCCCCATGCTTTGAAGCATTGCTATGGAGGTCGTCATCACACGGGTATGCCCCTTGATATTTCCTCCCACCAGCATTACAGCACCCACCTCAGATATTGCCCTTCCAAAGCCTGATACTATGGCCCCCAGAAGGTCAGCCCGAAGCTCAAATATAAGCAGCGCAAAAGCTTGTTTTTTGTTGGCTCCCATGGTATGCGCCAGCTGTCTGATGCTTTCTCCCCTGTCTCTTGTGCTGTTGTATACGATGCCGGTAATTATCGGAGTCACCAGAGTGACCTGTGCAATAATCATAGCTGCAGGGGTAAACAAAAGCTGCAGCTCACCCAAGGGTCCTCTTCTTGATAGGATAAGATAGACAATCAGACCTGCAATTACGGGAGGCATACTCATTAAGGTATAAAGCAGCCTTATCAGGGCCTTCTTCATTTTAAATTTCTTCAAGCCTATCATTATACCAAGGGGTACGGCAATTATTGTTGATATGACGGTGGACATCAATGTAACATATAGTGTAAGAAGGAAGATGCCGTATACCTCGCTGTCAAAGGATAACAGCAGCTTAAATGCCTCTTTGAAACCCTCCATTATATACTCCATAGTTTTTCTCCTTAAGTTCCGTGATAAAAAGCAAAAAAAGCAATCCGGAAAGGATTGCTTTTCATAGCAAATACATCGATTTCCTTTCCAAGCGGGAGGCATAGGGATTTCTCGCTATACCCATCGGCTGCAGCTTCATGGGACCTGCCTTTAGATACTGCAGCTCGGAAATTCTTAATATAATCATTATACATTATTTCACTCTATCTTACTATTGTATTTAATATCGTTTTTTAACTTCTCCAAATCTTCTATTGTATTTATATTGATGAACATGTCCCAATCCGGGCTGAAGCTTCTTGCCTGCGCCTCTTCAATATGCAGGACACTTGAATTGCCAAGCACCTTGCTGATTTGCAGCTGATGCTGCCGATATGCATTCTCCAGAGACGGTATCAAGTCCTTCGAATAGAAGGCGTTAAAAGGCTCAATCCAATTACCGAAGCGAGTTACTGCCGCCTGCGGTCTGGGACTTGCCTCCTTAAGCTTTTCCATCATGAATGTGATGTATTCATCATTGATGTTTGGCATGTCACAGGCTATAAAATAGCTGTATAAGCTATTGGAAGCCTTAAGCCCTGCATGAATACCCCCAAGTGGTCCAAAGTCATGCAGCTCGTCTGAAACCAGCCTGCACTCACAGCTTCTGTAGTCCTCCGGTTTATTTGTTACAATTATTATTTCATTGAACAACTTACGCAGCGTCTCCAGCTGATATTCTACAATATTCTTTCCCTTCAGCTTTATAAACTGTTTGTCAAAGCCCATCCTGCTGCTCTTCCCACCTGCAAGTATTACGGCTGTATCAGAAAGCATTGTATAACCACCCCTAGTCTATGTAAAAAATCTCTCCCGTTATTTTGTGACCTACATAGAGAATACCTACTGAATGCCGGGGCTGAAATCTCCTCTGGGTTGCCGAACCGGGATTGAAAAACAGAACATTGTTTATTATCTCATTGTGGGGAATATGACTGTGGCCGTATACAATGCAGTCCACATTGTCATTAAGGAATTCAGCATAGGCGGTCATATAGGTCTTACCCCTGCTCATGCCGTGAGTAAGCCCTATTTTCTTCCCTTCAACCTCAATAAGCCTTCGGGTGCCGTACTTCTTATATATCTCATAGCTGTCGTTATTGCCCGCTACCGCCAATACAGGTGCTACTGCCTGAAGCTGAATCAGTACCTCCTCAATAAGTATATCACCGGCATGCAGTATGAGATCCACTCCCTCAAATATTTCAAAAACCTCATTGGGAATTGTCTTATCAAGGCTTCTTATATGTGTATCAGATATTACCCCTATCTTCATATACCCCTCCGAAAATCAACCTTCCCTATATGCCTTCATAGCCATGCTGAGATAGAGTATGGCTATAAACCAATATATAATGAAGAAATATGGCACAACAAAGCCTGACATATCTACTGCCAAATCTATAATCAGCGGCAAGGTCAGGGCATATATGCTGAAGTTCAGCAAATGATTGAACTTCAAATCCGTCTTATAGACAGAGTTTAAAATAACACCTATCAGTGCAAGCAGCACTGCGGTTATAAGCTTCCAGCCCAGCACAAACACAAAGGCTACTATCATAACTACCAGCATTAGCCAGCTTACACTGGGAAGTCTTTCAATCAAATCCTGCTTATTGAACTCAACATCTTTGAAATCCTCCAAATTAAACTGCTGAGCCTGATTATTATTCCTCATATAAACCGTGTCTTCTGTAATAAGTATTCCGAGCATGACATTATCTATAACCTTAGAGTCAGTTGCGCCTGTCGTATCAATCACTATAAGCTCATTTGTACTGCTGCTTATATAATAAGGCATCTCCCCCTCAAAGGAAAACTTCCCATCCTTGAACTCGAAATCAGGTATACTCACGCTTAAGTTAAGGGCAGCCTGATCCATTAAACCACGCATCCATATGAAATTCCTTACTGCTATAAACGAATATATTATCAAAAAAAGTAAAAGTAAATATAAAAAGCTTTTAGCAAATCGGTTATTCTTTATACTTTTGTAAAATCCGAAATCTATAACGCTTTCCCTTACCTGTATGAAAAAGTTCACTTTTTTCTCCTCCCTATAACGAAGTGTATATTATGTAATTATAGCAGTTTAAGGATTCACAGTAAATACATGTTATACATCATTATAGCCCGATAATCGGAATTTCCGTTCCGCATTTGGAGCATAGTCCGTCATCGAAATGCTCTGTTGTTATACCTGCATCCCTTCTTACAAGCAGGGCTCCACAGGTGGGACAGTAAGTATTATTGTCACCGCCATAAACGTTCCCGGTATAAACATAATCCAGAAACTCACCTGCTTCCTCTTTCAGCCGCATTATTGTATCTATAGGGGTAGGAGGTGCCGACATCTTGTATTGAGGGTAGTATCTTGTAAGGTGAAGGGGTATTGCGGGATTTATGCCTGCCAGCCAAGAAGCCAGGCTCCTTATCTCTTCTACGCTGTCGTTATAGCCGGGAACAATCAGAGTGGTTATCTCCACATGTGCTTTCTCCGCAGAAATCTCTACTGTCCTCTGCACATCTCTGAGGGTGCCCCCGCAAATATCTTCATAATACTTCTCACTGAAGCCCTTTACGTCTATGTTCATTGCATCTATATAAGGAAGCAGCTCCCTTAGAGGTTCCTCAGAAATATATCCGTTGGACACAAGAACATTCTTGTAGCTCTCTTTACTTATAAGCTCAGCTGTTTCCAATACATACTCATACCACACATTGGGTTCATTGTATGTATAGGCTGCTCCTATACACTCTTCATCCCCCTGCCTGCACAGACTCAGTATATAGTGCGGCGAAGCCTGTTTGGTGCCCGCAGCCTCATGGGCTATTTGATAGTTCTGGCAGAAGCTGCAGCTGAAGTTGCAGCCGACAGTTCCTATTGATAATATATATTTCCCTGGGTAATAGTGATAAAGAGGCTTCTTCTCAACAGGGTCCATGGCAATTGCAGCTATCTGTCCATAGTTCTCAGCATATAATGTGCCTCCTACGTTTCTTCTCACTCTGCACTTTCCTCTTGCGCCTTCCTTTATACCGCAGCTGTGAGGGCAAAGCTGGCATTGAACTGCTTGGTTATTCAACTTCCTATAATATAATGCCTCTATGGCGTTATCCATCTTACATCCTCCAGGTTAATTTCTTATTTATGCCTGATTACCTCAAAGCGTTCCATGGTGTATTTTTCATGCTTTGATATTCCTGCCTTCTGAAGAGCAATGCTTATCTGTTCCTCTACAGTATCGACTCCTTCAAGATTTGGCAGCAGCAGACCGGATTTGCGTCCGTTTCTTACTATGACTCCGTATCTCTTCACATCAAGCTCCTCAGGGCCTTCAATAGGCTCCGGCTTCATAAGCACATCTACAGAATATTGAAGGTCCTCCAGCTCCTCTTCCTCTATGGGATAAAACCTTGGGTCCTCTTTACCTGCACTTACTGCATTCTGCATTATTTCATCAGCAATGCTTTCTGTTGTAGGTGATATTGTACCTATACAGCCCCTAAGCTGACCATTTTTCTTTATAGATACAAATACTCCGGCCTTTGCCTCTGTCATATCCTCAGGAAGGTCTTCACCGAAACCTGGAGCTCTGCCGGTTTTTATATAGCTCTCAAGAGTGTGCCTGGCAAGCCTTGTATAGACATCCTCACT
>JAQZBM010000047.1 GCA_029238945.1 Clostridia bacterium | reverse complement strand
GAGTCAAAGCTCTGTTTTTATCCCTTTCGATTATTTGGTTCTTAATTCTTTTTTCTTCAGTTATATCTTCAATTGTTATGACTACTCCCCTTAGTTTATTTTCGTAATCGTTCAAAGGGTACATAACATATCTATATATAAATTCTTTATCATCTTTTCTATATTTAAATTCATCACAGGTATATGATGTTTCTTCTTTCAATACTTTATCAATAGTACCCTCCAGCATTAAATTCATCGGTTCTATATCATAAATGGATTCACCGACAGGGGAAGCTGCTAATGATGCAATATGCAAAGCAGAGTCATTAAATTTTGAAACAATGCCATCCAAGTCAAATATAGCAATCCCCCTGGGGCTGCTTTCACAAATTAGATTTTTCAGTTCAATGTTATTTCTCGTTTCAATTATTTGAGCTTGCAAGTCCAGATTAGTTTTAGAGAGTTCCTTGGTTTTAAGATTGACTTGCTCCTTTAGTTTTATATTCCATGCAGCTATTATAACAAAAATAATTAATACAGCTACCGTGCCGATAATACTCAGACGTATGACATATCGCAGACGTCTTGCAATATTTGCCTCTCCATTTTCTATCCATTTATTATAAAGCTTCTCATATTCTCCGTTCAGTTTTAACCTGCTTAATCCGTAATTTATTGTATTCCTTAGCTTTGTGTTTTCAGGCTTTACTGCTATCAAATATTCAACCGGAGTTGAATAACTGTCTATTATTGTATATTTATTTGATAAATGGTATTTATTCTGCAGATACTCTATTGTATCTTTAACCCCCAATAAAAAATCTGATCTATCCATTAATAATAGTTCAAAAGCGTCTTGCTGATTGAAAGCAACATTGTAATTTACCTTTCTGACATTATGAAGAAAATTCAGTTCAACTGAGTTATTTTCGACGCTTGCAATATAAGAAGAATTATTCAGATTGGTCTGAATGTCTTTGTGGATTTCAGATTTTGCAAGCACACATACTACAGATTGCACGACACTTTCAGTATAATCTATTTGTTCAGATAAAGCCGAATCATATCTTACTCCAAGTATCAAATCTATCTCACCGGATAGAAGCTTTTCTATACTGTTCTCTTTGTTCATTGGCACATAAATTATTTTTATGTTATTTTCTAATGCTATTGTATTTAATATATCAATATTTAACCCAGTTAATTCTCCATTATCCTCAAACTGGAAAGGCGGCAGGCTTGGGTCTACAGCAACGACCAAGGTTTCCAAGTTATTTGTCCCTGATGTATCTGCATTAATATATACAGGAATTATGAGAATAAGAGTCAAAATTATGAGTAGTTTTACAAAGAATTTTTCTCTTTTCAATATTGTCACCACTTATATACCAATATTAGTTTATATATATATAATATTTTAAATAAACGGGTTTTACAATACATAAACGATTATGATTTATGGTAACTCTAATAAAAAAACATAAGAACCCCACCCATCAAAAAGCAGCTAAAGCTGCTGATGGGTCCCGGGAACCTTGTTACTCCGTAATAACAACCCCACCCATCAAAAGGCAGCTAAAGCTGCTGATGGGTCCCGGGAACCTTGTTACTCCGTAATAACAACCCCACCCATCAAAAAGCAGCTAAAGCTGCTGATGGGTCCCGGGAACCTTGTTGTATTCACAATAAAAACCCCTCATTCTCAATGAATAAGGGGTTAACATCCACATCTTTGGAAGCAACTGGGTAAAACTAATTATACACATGTTCTCAATAGGGCGCAATATTCTATCCCCCTACGATAAGCATCGTAAAGGCATCATACAGAAAGAAAAGCTTGTCTGCACATTAATTATGTATACACTGTCTTCTCATGCGTGTATGCTCATCATTGCTATTATTATGAGACATAGAATTATCAAGTCCATAAAATCACCCCATAATATTCTTCTACTTATAATATATACTATTTAAGTAACAGATTTGTTTCAGAAAAGTTACAATTTTTTTACAAATATATTAATATATGATAAATAATGAACATTTTCGACAATCTTGTTTTTCAGCGCATAAAAATCTTTTATATTATCCAAAAGCAAAATACATCATATAATGTACTAGGAAGAGATAGGGGCTTGTCATCCAATCATATATGAAAAATAGCCGCATATTAAGTAATAAGCAGATTTATGCTGATGTTACATAATTTCAATATAGGCTGGTGTAAGTATATGAGCGTACAGATTTATCAGAACACTAATTTCAAGGTTTATAAGTCTGAGGACGGCTTTATAATACACAATACCGACAAGGGCTTCAGGGATGGCCATACCCATGTACAGAAGTATGATACCTGCATGGTCATAATAAAGCTCCTTACTACGAAGCGCCCGCCCAAAAGCAAAAGCAGATACTTCCTGGAGAGTCTTCTAAGATTATGTGATGATGAAACCTACAGGCAGCAAATACAGCAAGCTCTGCTGCGAGTTTAGAGGCTGTTATTTATATAGTTATAATACTATAGAGCCCGCGTAAAACCGGGCTCTGAATATTTTTTGCCAAAAGGATTCATATGATTTTTGTAGAATGTATAACTCAAATCAAAGAGGGGGGTTTAAAGGATGGAATGGTTAAATACAACCGACTTCAAAATTGAAGAAGCTACAATAAGACAGATGGCTGCTGCCATGGAAGAAGGTAAAATCACTTCAAGAGCACTTGTACTTCTATATCTGGAGAGAATAGCAAGCTTTGACAAAAGCGGCCCAAAGCTCAATTCCGTGATTGAGCTTAACCCTGATGCTATACAGATTGCGGAGGCCCTTGACAGAGAACGGGAGCTTACAGGAGCCAGAAGTATACTTCACGGCATACCTGTAATGATAAAGGATAATATTAATACCAGGGATAAAATGCATACCAGCGCAGGTTCCTTGGCACTGGCTGATAATTATGCGCCTTACGATGCCTTCGTTGCAGAGAAGCTTAGGGAGGCAGGCGCCGTGATATTCGGTAAAACAAATCTTACCGAGTTTGCAAACTTTATGACTGAAAACATGGCAAACGGATACAGCTCAAGAGGAGGACAAACCCTGAATCCTTATGGACCGGGTAAGTTTGATACCGGCGGCTCCAGTGCCGGCTCAGGCGTAGCAGTTGCTTCCAACCTCTGTGCTGCTGCAGTGGGCACAGAAACCTCCGGCTCAATCATCAGCCCTGCCTGCAGCAATTCTGTAGCAGGGATAAAGCCCACTCTGGGCATGATAAGCAGAACAGGCATAATACCTATAGCCCACAGCCAGGATACTGCCGGACCTATTTCGCGCACTGTAGAGGATGCGGCTCTCCTTCTTGGCTTTATGATTGGCGTTGACCCTGCTGACCCTGTAACCTTTACAGGCAAAGGAAAAACCGTTTCAGATTATACAAGGTATCTTGATAAGGACGGCCTTAAGGGTGCCCGTATAGGGGTTCCCCAGTATATATACAAGTATCTGGAAGATGGCGAAAAGGAAATGATGGAGCTAAGCATAAATGAGATAAGAAAGCTTGGAGCAGAGGTTGTGGAAGACCAGAATATAGATGTTTATGACGAAATTCATAATTATGATGTACTGACCTATGAGTTCAAGTCGGATATGAACGCTTATTTAAGTTCTCTGGGCGGCAGTACAAAGGTCAAGACCCTGAAGGATATTATTGATTTTAACAACAGCCATCCTGAGGAAGCCTTGAAATATGGTCAGACTATATTGGTGCAGTGTGAGGCTACCAGCGGCACATTGACCGAGCCGGAATACATAAAGGCGAAGCTTCAGGACCTTAGACTGTCTCAGACTGAAGGTATAGATGCATATATGCAGCAAAACAACCTGGATGCAATGCTCTTCCCAAGCACAGCCGGAGTCAGTATCGCAGCAAAAGCAGGCTACCCGTCAGTTGCTGTACCGGCGGGCTATTGCAGTGACGGTACACCCTTTGGCTTAACCTTCTCGGCAGAAGCCTTCAGCGAAGGAAAGCTGATAAAGTTTGCCTACGCCTATGAGCAGGCAAACAAAAAGAGAGTAGCACCAAAATTCTAATACAATAAGGTTCCCGGGACCCATCAGCAGCTTTAGCTGCTATTAGATGGGTGGGGTTGTTATTGCGGAGCAACAAGGTTCCCGGGACCCATCAGCAGCTTTAGCTGCTATTAGATGGGTGGGGTTCTTATTTATCATTTCAAGCTTGCTGGACGCTGTGGGCAGCGTCCACTACGACCTAGTACTATGTAAACTCAAGACTTACAACCTTATTTAAAATAATTGTCACTAATTTAAGGCATGTACATAGTATGGAAGTGGGAAGAGAGGTACAACCTCCTTTACACATAAGACTCCCTCTACCATTTATTCACTCACTGTTACCCAAAAAGGCTCTAATTACGGTGTTCCATAATTAGAGCCTTTCTTTATAACAAATTTAGTTTGCGCCGCAGCACTTTTTGTATTTCTTGCCGCTGCCGCAAGGACATGGATCATTTCTGCCAGGTTCTTTTTCCTTCACAACTGTTCCGGAAAGTCTTTGTTCTTTTGTTATTTCTTTTCTTCTCTCATCTGTAAGAAGTGTGTCCCATTGTGGAAGAGTATACAACCAGCTTGCTTTTGCTGCAAGCATGTTATAATACAGCTTCTCCAGGTCTATCTTCAAGCTGATGCTGCTGTCTTCCTCAAGCTTCTCCAGCTCCAAGGCTTCCTTCAGACTGTCGTTTATGCCATCCATGAATCCCATGAAGGTCATGGCATCTGTATTGAACTTCTCTGCCAATTCCTTTATAGTTCCCTCTGTAGGCTGCTCCGGATTTACCAATATCTTTTCATATATTGACTTTTCCACATCAAAATAATTTTCCCAGAACTCTCTTTGGCTCTGACTATCTTCTTCTTTATATGCTGTATTTCTCCAAGTTTCAAAAAGACTCATCATGATTCTCCTTATTTTAAAATATCGGTTTAATTATATTATATTATTTTCCACAATTCAATTCTTTAGACAAACTTTCTATGACAGTGCAGCAAAAAGGAGCATTTCCATGCTCCTAATCATTCAATATTTATTCTGCTGCTCCTTATATAAGTCTTGCAATCCATACTATAACATACGCTGCGGGCATAAGTACCACAAAAGACAGCGCCGTACCTACTATCTTAGTAAATACAATTCCTGCTACACAGTTGTTGAAGTCCGCTTCACTGCATTTGCCGTCCAGCACATCATCTGTCATTATGGATAGATAAGGGTCAATGAAAACTGACATAAAGATAACTGCAAAGCCATTTATAACCGAGGATAAGGTTAAGCAGGTAGCCCTCAGCTCAGGCTCCAAGCTGCCGGCAAATATAGGAGACAATGCACCTACAGTAATCAAGGTCACAGCCGCTGTATTCAGAAGCATAATCCGTATAGGCAGCTTCCTTAAATTGAATATCGCAAAGGTAGACTTGGTAGGAATCTTTATGCTTTCCTTTATATATCTTACGCCGGACTTTGAGAAGCTGTGCATTACCAGCTTTGAAACCGAGCGATTAACAGAAAACGCACTTACCGCCTTACTGAATATCCTTTGAAAGGTAGGTATGGCTGCTGCTCCGATTATTGATGCGGCTGTAGCAGTAAGTATTATCATATTAAATATAGCAATCAGACTGTCAGGTTTTGGGTTCTCCTCCACATATTTGGTCAGCAAAGGCACTTGAAGAGTATTTGCTGTACGGGAAGCCAATGCCAGTATGTTAAAAAGTGCAAAGGAAACCGCCACTCTTCCTGTCTTGACACCAACTAATCTGGTAGCATAGGCAAGAGTCCCGATAAGGGTTATTACAAAGTTTAGAACAAGTACTATTATAATCTGTATTTCCATCGAAGCTTCCCTTCATTATTGTATTCCACTGTCTATTAATTGCACAAAATACGGACTTTTTTAATATATATTTCGTGCTAAAGATTTTACACATTATACTGATGAAAGGCTCACTATTGTCATCCTGTAGGGAACGACCCCCGTGTCGTTCCGCATCTTTTCACAGCTAGACCTTAAGATTCTTCACTACCGTTCAGTATGACAGCATAGGCAATGTAATATATTTAGTACGTTATATATAGAAGCATATGTGCAATTTATATAGCTATATTAACATATTCATTGCAATCAATATATAGTATTCTAGCCGATTGTTACTAAGGCCAATTTATAGATATGTTGCATCAGTCTATTTTATCTCACCTTCTGCTCTTAGTCTCTTAATGTATCCAACTATATTATTTTGAGCATCTACGATTTGCGGTATTTGAATATCCTGTATCAGCTCACTGAGTTCTATTAGTATTGACAAAGATTGTCGAGACAGTCCCTCCAGTATTATATTTTGGGTTTTTCCGCTGGCACCTTTCATTCCAATAGCCAGTTTCATGATATCAATTTCACGCAAGCACCTTTGAATCGAGCGGCTGTCTAGCTTTTCAAATATGGACTCAAGTAAACTTGTCGCTTCTGAGTAGGGTTTCAGGTTTTGAATTCTGCTGACAAATTCACTTAGCTTATTCTCCAGGCTTTGCGGGTCACAACCAAAGTATTTACTTACTTCATCTGAAAATTCTTCGCCGAAGTATGAAGATAATTTTTCTCTTATAACCCATGGATATTCACCCATCTGTATTGATAATATGCCGTTTCTTATTAAAAGCCTGGATAACAGCTCCTTACCTGAGTAATTACCTGCAGATATATATGTGTCCAGAACCTCCTGCAAAACCAAAGGCTCCATACCATAAAGCATAAGGTCTATCCCTTTTCTCAACAGGAAAGGAAATCTATCACTTATTTCTGACTCTAAAGAAAGCAACCCTCTCATATGTGCTTTCTTTGAAAGAGAAATGATAACGTCCATCAGCTTCAAGCATTCCTGTTTTTCAGCAACGCAGCAAGAAATGTCAGCACTTAAATAATTCATATTGTAATCCTCCTTAAAGGTTAGTTTGGAAAGCTTTTGATTTATGCTTTTACGATACTCGATTGGTGTAATTCCATAAACCCTTTTAAAGGCTTTATCAAAAGCATCTTGGGAATTAAAGCTAAGGCTATGGGCAATATAAGTTATTGATTTTGATGAAAAAGCAAGCTCATAGGCGGCCTGAGTCAATCTCCGCTCTCGTACATATTCCATCGGCGCCTTCCCTGTTTCTGTCTTGAATAATCGATGGAAATGATACTTTGAGAAAAAGCTCAACTCTGCCAAGCTATCAAGTGTTATCTCATCTGTAAGATGTTCCTCAATATAGTCAATGCTTTGTTTGATACTCATACACTACCCATTCCTTCATAACCTCTAGAGTTTATATATTAATTATAAAAGCAGCTTATAAATCTTTCTCGAACTTTTTTGCTATTCTGCAATAGTGTTCAAATATTCACCTATTGTCCTAACAACTCTCGCAGGCACTTGATTATTATACCGGGCTTCTCTATTTAGATATTATGGTCGCTTCCATTGCTTGTGCTCCTCTTAATATCACATAAATATGACTAGAGTGCGACAATGCTATCGCACTCCAGTTTCCTTAACAGCTTCTATAAGAAAACGGTGTTCCATGCTCTCGATATATCCGTCTCTTTCAAGCTTCTCCTGCAGATTACAGAGTCTATCAAAACAGCTCTCCACAGAAAAACCCGGGAACTCCCACTCAATGATTTTCGCATAATATACAACCGCTCCAATATCATAGTAACGGACTCGCGGGAAGAACTCCTGCATATTAACAACCTTAAACCCTACAGCTTGAAGCCTCGTTGCAGTATTCTCCATATTGAAATCCATACTGACCCCACTGGGATATTTGCCTAGAAGCAGCTTTGACAGCTCTTTGTTGTTTTTGCCACCTACCTGTTGAGTAATAAACCTTCCGCCTGGTTTTAGTATCCTGTAAACTTCTCCTGCAATAAAGGACTCATGTCTATTGATAACAAGGTCAAAGAAGCTGCTGTCGTAGGGTATATGCTCATCACTTTCAATAGCTCTTATTTCTATACCATACTTAGGCAAAAGCTTTTTACATAACTCGATGTTTGGAGGGTAACATTCTGTGGCATAGGTCATGCCGGCTTTTGGCTCCAAAGAAAGCAGAAACTCTCCCCCACCGGTACCCATATCAAGCAGCACCTTGTCATTCATATGATTCTTTACTATCGACCTGTAGTCCCAAGGAAGCTCTTCCTCAGAATGGCTCTCTCTTATATAAGAAAAGTCCCAGCCCTTAAAGGACTGTTCTTCCTCACGCTTCCATAGCTCCATTAATTTATTCTTATTCATTTTCGCTCTCTCCTTTTCTAGATATGGTTGATCAAAGGAGGTGCAATCGACCTGATAACAAATAATCTTTTGCTCGGTACAATCTGCTATCAGATTATGTCAATCGCACCGAGTAGTTACCTAGTTTTAGTTTCATTATATTCACTCGCTTTTCTAATATTTGACCATTACGTCAAATACGATAGCTCCATTGTCGGTTATACGCTCAAAGGATGAAACCTTTTCAAATCCCGCTCTTTCATATACCTTAATCCCACGTTTATTAAAGGCTGCCACTGTTAAACGTAAGCTCTTTATATCAAACTGCTTCACTGCAAAGTTCATGCCTTGCTGCATGAACTCATATCCCATCCCTCGTCCGCATAAGTCCGGCTGTATACCCAGGCCAATATCCAGTACATCTGAAGCGTCATATGCTCCAAGCTCCCGTCCTATAGGAACTTGTGCTGATGGGCCATAGCAGAAAAATCCAAAGAGATTGTTTTGTTCATCAATAGCAGAATAATATGTACCATTAAGTAATTCTTGAATTTCTTCCTCACTATTGTCCATATTATATATAGAATAATCTCCTTCATATTTCCACGTTAATATTTCAATGACCTGGTTATAGGTCATATGACTGATATTGTATTTCATATTCAACCTTAGCTCCTGTGTTTAAATTAATCATATTTATCAATAAGATGCAGCAATAATTTCTATCACTCTAGCTGCCGTCTCCTCCACTGAGAGACTTGTTGTATCTATTAAAGGCGCGCTCAAATTCTCATAAATACTTCTTGCAGCAAGGGCTCTTCTAATTCTTTCGCTATCCCTATAGTCCTTGATCATGCGTCTTACATTTTCTTCTTCATCACAAGTTACGGTAATAGGAAGGAATTCATATTCCAAATCCTTTAAATTCTTCATTACCTGCTCATATATTTCTTTTCTCGGTCCATGAAATCCATAATTAAATATGACATATTGTACAGATGTGCATTGTAAATAGCTTCTTAGCATGTGTGTCATGTTACTAATGGTTAGTAAGATAATTTCATCGTCATAATAGAATGGGTTTATCATCCTGCACCAGTCTGGTTCAACAAGTGCGGAATTCATGAGCTTTTGATTCAACAGCTTGCATAAAGTAGTCTTTCCTACGCCATTAGGTCCTTGAATTAAAATTAGTTTTTTCATATATATACACCTCAAGCTTTTATATTACAGATATAACGTACCAAAGATTCTACGTTATACTATTTATCCTTGTTATGAAGACTCACTATTGTCATCCTGAACGCAGTGAAGGATCTTTCTCGATGCTGCACAAGATTTTTCACTAATTAGGAACGACACGGGGGTCGTTCTCTACAAAAAGACAGCATGGGCAGTTGCTATATATTTAGCACGTTATATATAGATGTTTTCTTATTATAAACGCTTTCGTCTTCTCTTTTACCGCCCTCGCGTACTGTCGTAAATCTACTCAAATAATAGTCTTATAACAGCTTTCTTTTCTGCCTCCATACTCAACGATTCCTATTACATCATCATTTTTCTTTATATGTTCAACAAAACTATCAATATCTTTAAAGGGACTGATATATTTCAGCATATTTCCTTACCTTTCTATAAACGGGCTGGCACAGAGACCAGCCCCTACAATAATCGTCTATAAACATGAGTGTGTTGAACCATTACAAAGCCAAGAGATTTATATAAGCTTTCCGCTTTTGTATTCCCTTCCATATAGCAAAGCTGGATTAAGGGCTCCCCTTTACTTAGTGCCTTATTTATACCAAACTGGGTAATCTTCTTTCCAAACCCTCGTCCTTGATAGGATGGTGCAACCATTATATTATCGATGTATCCACCTTTTATAGTAATAGCTCCAACCAAATGCTCATTATCAAAGGTAAGGTATATCGAATCCTTTTCAGAAAGCTTGTTTTTTCTATATTCATCACTTAATGGGATTATATATGGTTCTATATCGTTTTCTTTTCTTATTTCATAGAAACAGTCCTGTGCACATTTTGCATATTGCTCATAATATTTATCATCATAATTAATAAATTCTAAATCTACATCAGGCTGAGTGGTTCCTTCAAAATACATTTCAGGTGACCCATACCACTTCTTATAATCAAGCCTCTTATAAAAAGGGGTTGGGTCATCTATATCTACCCGGAATTCGGTGATTAAAACACTAGGTTTCTCATTCTTTACATGTTTTTCTACTTCTTTATAAAGTAAAGTCCCGATTCCTTTTCTTCTTTCTTGAGGACTCACATATAGCTGTATACTCCACCTGTACTGCTCTTTATTAGTTATAAGGATATATGCAAAACCTTTTATTCCCCCTTTATCCCATACTATAAAGCTCTTTGCGTTTCTATAAATATTCCTAATTGTGTCAACATCGATGCCTATTACTTCCGTATTAAGCATTCTATATAATGCTTCTGTGTCTTTAGGCGTTAAATCTCTTATCAAATAAAGCAGCTCCTTATTATATTTAAATATACTAAGTGTCTCTTAAAGCAGAAGAAGTATCACATATACTAGTCCTCATCAAGTATTTTATCAGCTCATCACAGAAGCTAATCACAGTTACCTTCAACTTTCAGTCTTGCGAATATTATAGCCGTTATAGCTTTCGCGCCTTAATTACAAAGGATAAGGGAAATAGCTTCGCCTTATATGATGAATAGTAGGTTGAGGAAAACTCAGGCTGAGATTCAAAAGTATCTGTGTCCGTTTCTTCAATCATTCTTTCGATGACAAAGCCAGCTTTTGATACAGCATTTACATAAGTAGACATCTTACGATTATATAGAGATACAGGACAACCGCCTTTCTCAAAATTGAAAAGCCCTTCTTCATGATATGAGCCCTTGAAGGCCATAAGTCCATTTTCAGGCTCCACACAGTGCATAAAAGGATGGTCCCAACTAAATATCAATATACCGCCATGCTTCAGATATGACGCTGCTAAAATTAGTGTCCTGTCTAAGTCTGTAGTCCAGCCCATAGCATAAATTGAGTAAACCGCATCAAAATATTCCTTAGGCAAGCCCGGATCTTCTTCCATAGGAGAAACGAAAAGCTTGGGCTGAAATTCATTTTGTAAAAGCAATGTCTCAGCATTCTGTATTTGCTTAGTAGAAAGGTCTAAACCCCAAAGCTCAGCAGCTCCCCGCTCCCCGTAATAAAGTAGTGAGTGTCCGCTGCCGCAGCCAATATCCAGTACCTTTTTGTCCTTTATATTGCCAAAGAGCATAAGCTCCTCTTCTGTAGGCATTTTGCAGCCGTATATCGGTAATGCAGTTGTACCAAACCAATCATCCGCTATGGTATCCCAACTTGTCTTATTCTGAATCTGTATCTCCTTTTGATTCATTGGCTATCCTCCTCTTAGTAAAGCTTTTGTACATTTATAACTCAATTTTTGTAAAATCTGTAACAGCACGGGCTGGCACAGAGACCAGCCCCTACAAAGCTTCTTCGTGAGTGCAGAATGACATTGGCGGTACACCAGTATTTATATAATGATATCATTTTTTACCATAATTGTATATTAAGCTATGCAAAAGTAAAGACCTCTGTAAAATTACAGAGGTCTCATGATATTTTACCTTATTTTACTTTTGCATTTTCACTCTTAGTTGTAATTTCATAAGTGAAATCTACAGCACCTTTTGTTCCTACTGGAGCAGCATACCAAACTATCATATAGGTATTTCCGCCGCTTAAGAATTCCTTCAGCTGGATTGCATCAGCTTCACTTATATTCATTGGGTCTATGTTAAGAACATTGTAGTTTGACTCATTGCTGCCAACACCCAGTGATTTCTGATTTATGAATACCAGCGCATATTCTACGTAGTTCTTGTTTATTTCATCAATGCTCATGAAGCTGTCAAGGGAAGTGCAGTCATTCGCATAGCCTATTTCAGGTATTGCTATATTGTCTATAAACCAGCCTTCTTCATTGCTTCCCCAGTCTGTCATGTAGTTGAAGTTAACAAGGATTTCCTTGCCTGCATATGCTGATAGATCAAAGGCTTCTGCTGTCCACTGGCCGTTGGTTCCTGTAAATCCAGGTACAGCAGCTTTAATTGCCGGATAGCCTTCGTCTACTATGTCACTTCTGGTATTTGCATTTGAAAGTGAAGTCCAAGTTGTGCCGCCGTCTGCTGATACTTGAACAACCCCAAAGTCCCACTGTTCCTCGATATTATAGTAATGCTCGAAGTTAAGTGTAGCAGCTATAACATTAGTTAAGTCAGCCTTGAATATCAACTGGTTGGCTCTCTCATCACCATAATTGCCCCACAAAGCTGTTCTGCCGTCTTTTTCTACTGTTACCCATGGATTAGGTAAGAAGTCGATGCCGTCAATAGTAATATCCTGAACCTTCTTAGCAAGATTTGTAGGGATTTCCTTGTAATCAGCGCCCCATGCCGGTACGCCGTCCTTATCATAGGTCAGTGCTGATGCATAATCTATGTTCAAATCTATGCTTTCAAAGTTGTATATACCATTGCCTGGTTGCGGGCTGTCTATGGCTACAGCTATACTGAATCTTCTAAACAGCTCTTCGAAGTCAATATTTGTGTTGAATTGTGTCAATATCTTATTTGCACTTTCTATACCGTGGTCTGGGTCTTGTGCTAAAGCTTTAACAAAATCCTTACCATACTTGTCATTTAGGTACAGCTGCATTAAGAATGCCTGACCATAGTCAGCCAGAACTTCAGGACCAGTTGGTGCACTGTAGTGCTCATCCCATTCTACCAATGAGTTTTCCGGATGCTGCAAGAAGAAGTTTACGTGTCCCCAGTAGCTTTCATATCCGCAAAGATATTCTGCAAAGTCGGACATACCTTCGTTAATCCAAGTCTCTTCGCTGTCGTCATTGTCTCTATGTATTAAAT
>JAQZBM010000046.1 GCA_029238945.1 Clostridia bacterium | reverse complement strand
AACTACGGATTCTCCGCCGTTGATAATAGTAGCTGCCAATATAGGAAGTACTGAATTTTTGGCTCCATCTACCTTTATCTCGCCTTCAATCCTATTACCTCCATTTATTACGAACCTATCCATTAAAATTTTACACCCCCAGGAAGCCATTTATCATCATATTAATATACTATGCGGTATGATAAAAGGTGTTACTGTTTTATATAATATATACCCGCAAGCAGGCATGACAAAACCCAACCCCTGATATTACATTATATGTTTTTATTCTCATGCCTTGGAACACTTAATATTAGTAAATCAGCCTTGTTTTTGGGATGAACTGTAAAAAGACCTCCTGAGAAATTCTCAAGAAGCCTTTTATCCATTATATGAAGTATTTAATTTTTAGAGCTAACTAAAATTGATATTACATCTCCTATTTTTTCTGATGCATTTCTTATGCCGAGCTTCTTACTGTATGCAGACATCTTATCAAGCTTTTCCTTGTCACTGAATAGCTCCAGTATTGTATTTTTCAGCTTATCCTCTGTCAAATCCTTTTCAATTATAACTACAGCTGCTCCCTTTTTCTCCAATGCTCTCCCGTTATATTCCTGATGGTTGTCGGCAGAGTAAGGAAAAGGTATCAGTATAGAAGGCTTTCCCAGTGCAGTTATCTCCGACAAGGTCATGGCTCCGCATCTATTTATGATAAGGTCGCTGGCAGCAAGTGCATAAGGCATATTATACAAATAAGGAATTACCTTGATATATGGAGAATCCACAGGTATACTCCTCTCCTTATAGCTTTGCAGTACTGCTTGATATTGGGTATCCCCCGTCATATGAAGCAGCTGCAGCTTTCCAGTCTTACTGCAGTGCTCTGCAAAGGAAAGTATGCTCTGGTTTATTTTTCTTGCTCCCCTGCTTCCGCCGGTTACCAGCACCAAGGGCAAGCTCTCGTCAAAGCCCATCTCCTGCATGCCGGCATGCTTAGTAATATCGAATATGTCATTTCGTATAGGGTTGCCCGTAACAACCACCTTAGAGGATTTATTGAAGTATTTGGCTGCTTCTTCAAAGTTCAGTGCGATTTTGTCAATAAATCTGAAAAGTATCTTATTTGTCAGTCCCGGAAAAGCATTGGATTCATGCAGCAGGGTAGGTATCCCCATCAGTGCTGCAGAAAGCATAACCGTACCGCTGACATAACCGCCGGTGCCTATAACAATATCAGGCTTAAAATCCCTGATTATCCTTCTGACATCGACAAAGCTGAGAGCTGCCTCCTTAACCGCAACAAGGTTCTTGACTGTAAGCTTGCGTTCGAAGCCCCTAACCTTGATGATTTTCAGCTCAAAGCCTTCCTTAGGTACTATTTTGGACTCCAAGCCCCTCTCTGTACCTACAAAAATAATTTCTGCATCCTTATATCGTTTCTGTATTTCTTTGGCAATAGAAACAGCGGGATAAATATGCCCGCCGGTTCCTCCGCCTGTTAATATCGCTCTCAAAGCTATCAGCTCCCGATTGTCTTAATATTTTTAGATATATTCAATAGTATTCCCATGTTCGCCATTACAAACAGAAGGGACGTGCCTCCTGAGCTTATAAAGGGCAGGGATACACCAGTTGTAGGTATAGTAACTGTGGCAACGGCAATATTCAATGCAACCTGAATTCCTATCATAATCACTATTCCTGTTGCCAGCAGACTGCCGAATCTGTCCTGGCAGTGCATTGCAATTCTCATTCCCCTCCATATCAGAAGCAGGAACAAAATTATTATAGTGGATGTGCCTATAAAGCCCAGCTCTTCGCCTATAATGGAAAATATAAAGTCATTCTGCGGCTCCGGTATGTAAAAGAACTTCTGGCGGCTGTTTCCTAGACCTAAGCCGAACAGCCCTCCCGAGCCCAAGGCCAGTAGTGATTGAATAGCTTGGTACCCCGTGTTCAGCGGATCAGACCATGGGTCCAAATAGCTTGTAATTCTGTTCAAGCTATACTGGTCCTTAAGCAATATATATATTCCAGCCGGTATAAGGGGCAGTCCCCAAACTACCAGGTGCCATATTTTAGCTCCTGCTGAGAAAAGCATGATAAATGCAATAAGCACAAATATTATAGCCATACTTTTATTGGGCTCCAATATTATTAGCACTGCATAAATCCCCATAAGCATTATATATGGCAATACTCCCTGAGTAAATGTCCTTATTTTATCCTTCTTGTTGCTTATACTTTTTGCCATAAAAAGCACCAGTGCAAATTTCGCAAACTCTGACGGCTGCATGGTCATAGGTCCTATCTGTATCCATCTCGAAGCACCATTCAGGTTCAAGCCTACTCCGGGAACGAATACCAAAAGCAGAAGCACAAAGCTTATAAGAACCATTAAAGGTGCAAGCTTTCCCCATATTCTGTAATCCAGCCTACTCAGAAACAGCATTACCACAATGCTCAGAATAGCATAGGCTCCCTGAGACTTTAAGAAGAAATATTGATCATCGTACTTTAGCTGTGATGATATGGAGCTGGCGCTGAAAACCATTGCAACGCCTATTGCCAGAAGAATCAACACAGTTATCAGAAGTGTAAAGTCCATGCTATTGCTCTTTTTTGCAGGCATTAACCTATCCCCCTTAAGCCTTTAACAAGACTCTTAAATATTCTTCCTCTCTCTTCAAAATTATTGAACATTCCCCAGCTTGCGCAGGCCGGTGACAGCAGCACGCAATCCCCCGGAACTGCCAGCTTAGTACACAAATCGAAGGCATCCTCAAAGGAATCTGCCCTGTGTATGGCATTGAAGCCATAGCGTCTTGCAGTCTGTTCAATTTTATCTGCAGTCTTACCTATAAGAACCATTTCCTTAACTCTGCCGTCAAAGGTTTTGATAAAGTCGTCAAATTCGCCTCCTTTATCATAGCCTCCCGCTATCAGTACAATAGGTCTGCTCATAGCCAGCACGGCTTGTATAGATGCATCAGTATTTGTTCCTTTTGAATCGTTATAGTATGTGACTCCGTTTACTTCATCTACATATTCTACGCGATGCTCTACGCCTCTGAAATCCTTCAGCACCTTTCCTATTACTTGTGCTTTCACTCCCAGACAGTATGCCATTAGAGCAGCAGCTAAAGAATTTTCCAGGTTATGCGGTCCCGGGATAAATATATCAGCTACGTTTATTACTGTTTCCTTTTTCCCGTTAAGTGCAACAACCAGATTATTGTCTTCTACAAAAGCACCCTCCTTCAAGGTCTGCTTTCTGCTGAAGAACAATACCTTTCCTTTAGTCCTGTCTTCAAGGGTTGCAGTTACTTCATTATCCATATTCAGTATTGAGTAATCTTCCTCTGTTTGATTCTTAAACACCTTACATTTTGCGGCTATATAATTATCCAAGGTTTTATGTCTGTCCATATGGTCCGGTGTTACATTCAGTATTGCTGCTACTGTCGGTTTGAAATCAGCAATTGTATCCAACTGAAAGCTGCTTGCTTCAAGTACGAAAATATCTTCCTGCTTCGCATTATCTACTTCAGAAATCATGGCATTGCCTATATTCCCTGTTACAAAGGTCTGTCTTCCGCTTTCCTTCATTATCTCTCCCAGCAGTGCTGTTGTGGTTGTCTTGCCGTTTGTGCCTGTGATAGCGGCTATAGGAGTCTTTGTAAGTCTGTATGCCAGCTCTATTTCACCTATTACTTCCTTGCCCAATTCTCTTGCTTTCTCTATAATTGGCTGCTCCAGTGGAACTCCCGGGCTTACTATAACAAAGTCGCACTGCTTTGCAAGCTCTACCGGATGTTCTCCTCCAACTATTCTAATACCTTGTACATCTGCCTTTGCCAGCATTTTTTCTATCTCTTCACTGGACTTTTTATCGTTTAAGGTTATATGGGCTCCCATTTCATACAGCTTTTTTACTGTGGGTATTCCTGAAACTGCAGCTCCAATAACCAATGCTTTTCTATCCTTAATCTGCATGATACTCATCCTCTCAAAATATTACTTCCAATTGCAGCCTTTATATTGCTAATAGTCCTATAAAGCATAAGATTATTGCAGTAATTATGAACACTGCAACCACCTTTGATTCTGCCCAGCCCGAGAGCTCGAAATGGTGATGCAAAGGCGTCATTTTGAATATTCTTTTGCCTCCTGTAGCTTTAAAGTACCCTACCTGTAATATAACTGATACAGTTTCGGCTACATATACTGCTCCAATGATAACCAAGAAAATCGGGAGCTTGGTTACAACTGCCAGTGTAGCTACTGCTCCTCCTAAGGCAAGAGAACCTGTATCGCCCATAAATATCTGTGCAGGGTGAGAGTTAAACCTCAAAAATCCCAGCAATGCACCTATCAAGGACCCGCAGAATATAAGAAGTCCCAAGTGCTTGCTGGCCAAGGCTACTACCGAGAAGAAACCAAGCACAACCACTGTGACGCTGCCTGCCAAGCCATCTAAGCCGTCTGTCAGATTTACGCTGTTTACTGTTCCAACTATAATAAATATTATAAAAGGTATGTACATAATTCCCAAATCCCAAAACTTTCCTGTAAAGGGCACCAAAACTGATGTGCCTACCTGGCTTACGCCTGAAGCAACATAGGTAACGAATAAGGCCACCAGAAGCTGTGCTATTATCTTTTGATAAGCTCTAAGTCCCAAGGACCTTTTTTTAACGATTTTTATATAGTCGTCAGCAAAGCCTATAAGTCCAAATAAGAATGTGCTGGACAGCACAAGAAGCATATCCTTGTCTCTGGAAAAAGCTAAAGCAACGATTGCAGTAGCAGCTAAAAATATTATACCTCCCATAACAGGAGTTCCCTTTTTCTTCAGATGTGTTTCCGGACCTTCTGTTCTGATTGTCTGACCGTATTTCAGCCTATGCAGCATTGGTATAAGTATAGGTCCAAGAACTATTGAAACTACAAAAGCTGATATAAGGCTTATTATGTATAAATTATATTGTCCATCGAAAAAATCTATCATTTGTTCTATCTCCCCTCACGCAGGCTCTCTACGATATTTTCCATATTCATTCCCCTTGAGCCCTTTATAAGTATAATATCCTGTGACTGAACTATATTCTCCATATTGTCAATTACCTCTTGGTTGCTGCTATAGCTTATAAGCTTCATATCTTCTTTTTTTATTCTAGCTGCACCCTTTATCACGTAGTCTGCCATCTTGCCCACAGCTGCTATCACGTCAATTTCCTTTTCAGCTGCAAAGGCACCGACACTTTCATGTCCCTCTTTTGAATATTCGCCAAGCTCAAACATATCTCCAAATATGCATACCCTTCGCCCCTGAGTCTCCATACTGGCCAACGCACTTATAGCTGCCATCATGGAATCGGGATTGGCATTATATACATCGTTGATTATCTTTGTATCATGCCTGCCGGTAAATATCTCCATCCTCATTTTAGAGGGCTTGAAATTTAGAAGTCCGCTCTGAATTTGGCTGCTGCTTATATTATAAAGCTTGCCGATGCAAATTGCAGATAAGGCGTTGTACACGTTGTGTATCCCCGGTATAGGAACGTGATAGGCTTCCTTCTGCCCTTGATACAGAACATCAAATTCTATACCTTCTTCACCCTTTTCCACTATGTTGACTGCTCTGCAGTCATTACCTTCATTTAGGCCAAACCTTAGTATTTTATATTGCTTGTCAGCTACCTTGGACAGCATATCATTGTCTCCGTTCAGTATAGCTGTACCGTTCCGGTCAAAGTAAGTAAATATCTCCATTTTAGCTTTTAGAATATTATCCCTGCTTTTCAGCTTCTCTATATGTGCTGTACCTACGTTTGAAATGATTCCTGTTTCAGGTCTGACAATGTCAGCCAAGGTCTCAATTTCCCCCAGACTGTTCATGCCCATTTCAACCACACATATTTCGTGCTTATGCTCCAGATTAAACAAAGTGAGGGGTAAGCCTATAGCATTATTGAAGTTGCCCTCAGTTTTGAGAACCTTATATTTTTCTGCCAGCACTGAAGCCGTCATATCCTTGGTTGTAGTCTTGCCTGAGCTTCCGGTAACAGCTATGAAAGGAATATCAAACTTGCTTTTATAATACTTTGCCAAGCTGTGTAAGGCTTTTATCGTATCTTCCACCAAAATATATGGGATATCGGCATCCAGCTTCTCCTGAGAAAGTACTACAGCCGCACCGCTTGCCACAGCAGCTTCGGCGAACTGATGCCCATCAAACCGTTCCCCCTTGATAGCTGCAAACAAGTCTCCCTTATTAAGCTTCCTGCTGTCTGTTGCTACACCGGTTATGCCGCTTATCTTTTCACAGTTAAAAGGGACAGCTCTGCAGGCATGAATAATTTCATCTATGCCTAACCTCTCCATTATACTTCCTCCCTTATAAGCTCTCTGACAATTTCCCGCTCATCAAAGGGTATTGTACCATCCTTCAGGACCTGATAAGTCTCATGGCCTTTGCCCGCCAGCAGAATAACATCATCCTTCTCTGCAACGGTCAGGGCATACTTGATGGCATCTTTTCTGTTTTCTATACAAATATAATCACAAGCTGTATTTCTTATGCCTTTTTCGACCTGTTTTATTATACTCATTGGTTCTTCACTTCTCGGATTATCCGAGGTTATGATGCAGTAATCAGAAAGCTTGCCTGCAGACTCTCCCATCAGAGGTCTCTTCTCTGCATCTCTGTCACCGCCGCATCCGAAAACAGTTATTATTCTGCCCTTCACATACTGTCTTATAGACTTTAGTATGTTGTCCAGACCGTCTGGGGTGTGAGCATAGTCTACCACAACTGTATAAGGCTTATCTATATCTACAACCTCAGACCTTCCAGGCACATTGCTCTGACTTAGAATCCCTTCCCGGATAGTGTTCTTGTCTATACCCAAAACATAAGCTGCCGATGCTGCTGCAAGGCAGTTGTATACGCTGAATTTGCCCGGTATCTTGTTTTGGATATCAATACGATACTCAGGAGTAACAAGAGTAAACCTTATCCCCCTGGCATCTATCTCTATATTCTCAGCCATTATATCGGCACTGTTGTCTATTCCATATGTAATCAGCGGAGTATTAAGCTTCTTAATCTCCTCTGCGATTATCCTGCCATGGTGGTCATCAATATTGATTATATTCCCACGGATGGTTTTATAGAAAAGCTTTTTCTTAGCATCTCTGTAGTTTTCAAAATTCTTATGAAAATCAAGATGGTCTTGGGTAAGATTTGTGAATATGCCGACTTCAAAGGTGCTGGCATCCGCTCTTCCCAGCTCCAAAGCATGAGAGGAAACCTCCATTACAGAGTAATCAATACCCTGGTCAAGTATCTCCCTGAAAAGCTTCTGGAGTTCTACGGATTCCGGAGTAGTTCTGCTGGCAGCAATCTCTTTGTCCCCAAGCTTTATCGATATGGTACCTATTATGCTGGAGCTTTTCTTTGCATGCTCCAAAATCGAATTAATCAGATATGTAGTTGTTGTCTTTCCGTTTGTACCTGTTATTCCTATCAGCTTCAACTGTTCTGTAGGATTGCCGTAGAAGTTGCTTGCCAATACAGGCATAGCCATTCTTGTATCCTTGACCTTAACAATGGTGATGCCTTTTGCTTCCACGTCCTTCTCTACGAGCACTGCAGCCGCACCATTTTCAATGGCTTGATTTATGTATGCGTGTCCATCCATTTTGAACCCGGTTATGCATATGAAAAGGCTTCCCGGAGATACCTTCCTTGAATCATATACAATGTCTTTTATATCAACTGAGTCGGAGCCGTATATTCCTATTATGTCTGCGCCCCGCATTATATCAAAGAGCTTCATCATATTCCTCCTTATAACTATCAATCTATATCATACTATTTTTGACAAATTCAACAGCTAATATGCCGCAGTACCCCATTATGTCCCTATTTATTATGCTCTTCTCTTTACAAAAAGGCAACTGGAATTAAAAAGAGATAAATTCCGTTGCCCGCTTTGTTTTATATTTGTGCTGTGATTAACAGCTTTTTACTCTGATGCTGACGTTTTAACATAAAGTACTACATCTCCGCCTTCGTTTATGCTGGCACCAGGTTTTGGTGTCTGATCTACTATCAGTGAGTTTATGCTACTTTCCCCTTCTCCGCTCTCCAGTACTGCATGGAGCTTGCTTTGAGATATTACTTTAATGGCATCCTTATATGCCATGTTGCGTACCTCCGGAACCTTTACAAGGGGTTTTTGAAGTGCTTTCAGCTCTTCAGCAGTATATTGAGGTTTTACATCCAGATATCTCAAGGTATCAGAGATTATGCTTTTTACAACCGGGCTGGCGATTTGACCTCCGAAATAGCTGAAGCCGCCGGGTTCATCTATAACTACCAGAACAACAACCTTAGGATCATTAGCAGGTGCAAATCCGACAAAGGATGCCACATACTTTCCTGAGTATCCTCCTACGCCTGCCTTTTGAGCAGTACCTGTTTTTCCTCCTACTCTATAACCGGATATGTAAGCACTTTTTCCTGTTCCCTCTGATACAACTGATTCCAAGATTTCTCTTGTTAGTTCTGAGGTCTCCTTTGAAATTACTTGTCTGACAACCTTTGGTTCAAACTCGTGTACTGTATTTCCCTCGTTATCAACAAGCTTCTTCGCTATTCTAGGCTCCATTAGGTAGCCGTCGTTTACTACTGCGGATACTGCAGTAATCAGCTGTATAGGGGTTACCGCTATACCCTGACCAAAGGATACTGTTGCCAGCTCCACCGGTCCCATTTGGCTTGGAGTGTACAATATTCCTGCAGCCTCGCCCAGCAGCTTGATATTTGTTTTTTCTCCAAAGCCAAAGGCCTTTATATACTTGTAAAATCTATCTTCACCCAGCCTTGCCCCTACTTCCATAAATACAGGGTTGCAGGAGTTCTGAACGCCTTCTACAAAGCTCTCGCTGCCGTGTGGTCTGCTTCTCCAGCACTTAAGCTTCTGTCCTGATATAATTACAAAGCCGTTGCAGTAAAATCTGTCTGTAGGTGTTACAACCTTCTCCTCTAAGCCCGCAGCTGTGGTAATGATTTTGAAGGTTGACCCCGGTTCATAGGCATCTGATATAGCAGGATTTCTCCAAACCATCATCAATTCATTATATTGCTGCTCCGAAGCAAGTGTACTCCACGTATCTGTTAGTCCCTCCGGGGGTTTTCTAGGATCGTTATTGTCGTAGTCCCCCTTGACAGCCATAGCCAGTACATCCCCATTCTTTGGATCCATGACGATGGCAGTGACTCTTTTCGCCTTTTGTTCAATGTAGGCGTTTTCAGCCGCCTTCTCTGCAAAGTGCTGTATTACTTCGTCTATAGTAAGTACCAGATTCAAACCATCCTGGGGCTCATAGTATTTACTTTCACTATCAGGAAGCTCCTGCCCGTAGGCATCTGTCATTTTGATATTTCTTCCCGGAAACCCGCTCAGATACTTGTCAAAGGTTTTCTCTATCCCTTCCTGTCCCGCATTGTCAACACTGGTAAAGCCCAGTACATAAGAAGCGAAATTTCTCTGCGGATAAAATCTCTTGGTGTCCTCATTGTAAATTACACCCTTTAGCTCTTTCTCCCTGAGTGCCTTTACAATTTCTGCATCCACCTTCTTTTTGATTGATACAGTAGCCTGCGGTTTATTGATTTTCTCCAAAACAGCTGCCTTATCCATTTGGAGAGCCTCGGATATAGCTGCCGCAACAGCTTCCTTATCCTCCACATCAGCGGGATTTACCAGAATTTCATATGCTGTTGCGCTAATTGCAAGCTCCTTGCCGTTTCGGTCAAAAATAATCCCTCTCTTCGAGGGAATTTTAACATCTCTTGTCCATTGTTCCATGGCTTTTTCCAGGTACTCATTGCTATTGATTATTTGTATGTACACTAATCGACCTGTTAAGCCAACAAACGCTATAGTAAATATAATTAAAAGAAACAACAGTCTTTTCCTGACTGTTATTTTAACACTCGACAAACTGAAACACCACCTTAAAATTAATTACAGCTTAATCAAGTACTTTCAGTATGTTGCTTATTACATTCCTGACGCTAGCCAAATACTTATTTTCTTCTGCGTCCTCAATTCCATGGAAATCGTCGTCAGCTGCAACGCTTGTATTAGGTTCCTGAACCTGTAAATAGACAATTTGATTTAAAACGTCAGGGTACTGCATTCCAAGCTTATCTACAGCTACCTTTTCAAGATTTTCCAAGTTTACGGACTTCATCAGCTGTACATTTAGGTCAGTATTCTCAGTTTCTGTCTGCTTAATTTGCTTATCATACTGTTTATTCTCAAAATTTATCTCTGCAATGTAAGCATATCTGGAAATGATAAAAATGCTCACTGCAAAAACAAAAGCGATATTCATGATATGTGCTTTATGCTTAGGTTTTTTTCTTTTATTCTTTTTAGGAAGCTGATTTTCTTGCTTCAATTGTTCTAAATATTCATAACTGCTATAGTCATATGCTCTGTTATCTGCTACTACCAATTTTATTCCCTCCTAAAGTTTTTTAGAACTCACTCTTTCTGCTGCCCTAAGCTTTGCGCTCTTTGATCTGGAGTTAACCTCAAGCTCCTCTTCACTTGCTGTGATTGGCTTCCTGGTAAGTACCTTCAGCTTGGGTTCCTTGCCGCATACACACACCGGCAGCTCAGGGGGACATGTGCAGGGGCGTTCCAGTTGGTTGAATATGTTTTTTACTATTCTGTCCTCTAGGGAGTGAAAAGTAATAACCGCTACCCTACCTCCGTCCTTTAACATCTCCACTGCATCCTGAAGCGCCGTTTCCAGTACATTTAGTTCATCATTCACTGCAATTCTAAGTGCCTGGAAGGTACGTTTCGCAGGGTGACCGCCTTCTCTTCTGGCGGCTGCCGGTATTGCCATCTTTATTATGTCTACTAGTTGAAAAGTAGTTACAATCTCGTATTTTTCCCTTTCATCACAAATGAATTTTGCTATCCTGTCAGCCCATCTCTCCTCACCATAGTCCTTGATTATTCTCTTGAGCTCCTGCTGACTGGCGTTGTTCAGCAAATCCTTTGCAGTCATGCCCTTGGTTGTATCCATACGCATGTCCAGGGGACCGTCGTTCATGTAGCTGAAGCCTCTTTCATCTTCGTCTATCTGGTGTGACGAGACTCCAATGTCCATCAAAATTCCATCAACCTTCTCAAAGCCTGCATTTTGGATAACTCTTTTCAGGTTTCTGAAGTTATCCTTTACTATTATTACACTCTCTTTGTACTCTGCGAGCTTCCTGCCCGCTGCTTCTATAGCGTTTTGATCCTGGTCTATACCTATCAGTACACCTCCAGGCTGTATCCTTCTGGCAATTTCCGAGGAGTGACCTGCGCCTCCTAAGGTGCAGTCAACATATATGCCTCCCGGTTTGACATTCAGATAATCTATAGTTTCCTTGAACAGAACAGGTATATGTACAAATTCCAATCTCTTTCACCCTTTACTTATATTCCAAGCTGTGACATCTTCTCTGCCACATCTTCATAACTAATATCTGCATCGTTATTGAATTTATTCCACTGCTCAAGGCTCCAAATTTCAATTCTTGTAGAAACGCCGATAATCACTATATCCTTATCTATCATGGCATATTCCTTGAGGTTTGCAGGTATCAAGGTTCTCCCCTGCTTATCCACCTCGCACTCGCTGGCACCGGCGAAGAAGAATCTGACGAAAGCACGTGCGTCTTTATTGGTCATTGGAAGGCTCTTCAATTTATCCTCAACCACCTTCCACTCGTCCATGGAGTATACAAACAAACAACTATCCAAGCCCTTTGTAATTACAAAGTTCTCCCCAAGCTCTTCCCTGAATTTTGCAGGAATTATCACTCTATTTTTGGGGTCCAGAGAATGATTGTATTCTCCAATAAACATTTTTCTCACCACACTCTATATCATTCGTTCCACTTCACTCCACTTCGTACCACTTTATGACATATTCTATATGTTTTTTAAAATTCCTTCCCACTATTTCACAAAAACAAAAAAAACTTCATTTTTATGAAGTAAAGGTGTTGACATTATATATTTTTTGAAATGAAAAAAATGCAAAAGCTTTAGCTTTTGCATTTTAAATAATTTTTAGTTAACTAACTGATAAAAAGTAAAATTTGTTAATTAGCAAGTCTAACTCCACACTCTTTAAATATATGGCATCATAGCTTGCATTCTGATCGATTAGCTTGTGCAACTGCTGTCTTAACATCTCAATTTGTTTTATTGTTGACATTGTTCCCCCCAAAAATTAAATATATTATTATATTAAGATTTTTAGGCAAAATATGTCAATATCCAATAAAGCTTGTCTTATAAAATTATCAAAAGCATAATAATATTTACGCGATTTTGCTCGCTTTTACACTAGTAACAGGTACTTTTTGTAAATATAAATAGAATTTGTAATTCTAAATATGCTGTTTAGAAGCTTCTCTGCGTCTAAGATAAACCATAATAACAGCAAATATGACAATTGTAGCCACACTAACCAACTGAGCCGCTCTCATTCCCATGAACCACAAGCTGTCTGTTCTCAGACCTTCAATCCAGAATCTGCCTATGGAATATAGGATTCCGTACCACAAGAATACCTCTCCGTCAGCCTTTTTCTTTTTCTTATAGTATATAAGAAAGGCAAATACCCCCAGATTCCACAAAGATTCATACAGGAAGGTCGGATGTACCTTCATGCCTTCTACCATGATTCCCCAAGGAAGGTCTGTCGGTCCTCCATGTGCTTCTCCGTTAACAAAGTTCCCCCATCTGCCTATTGCCTGCCCCAATATTATACTGGGCGCTACAATATCCGCAGTTTTCCTGAAGCTTGTCTTTTTCACCCTTGTGAATATATATCCGGTCAATACTGCTGCAATTAAGGCTCCGTGTATTGCCAGTCCGCCTTCTCTGATATTTATCATCCTCATTATATCGCCATTATAGTAATCCCATTCCAGAATTACATAATATACTCTCGCTCCAATCACGGCAGCCGGAACACACCACAACGCCAAATCAATTATGTATTCAGGGTTCATTCCCAGTCTTTTGGCTTCATAGTAAGCTAAAAGTATGCCTGCCATAATGCCTGTTGATAAGATAATTCCATACCACCTTATGGATAAACCGAATATTTCAAATGCTACCGGATTCATAGTTACCTCCTAATTTTTATACCGCACAATCTAGCTATGCTATAATTTTATATATATTATTATTATATAATTGTACCAAACTATGTCAAGTAAGTAAAAAAACCTTGTTAAAACTATGGAGAAGGGTCTGAAGCAGCC